>CALLCD010000021.1 GCA_938049795.1 uncultured Hyphomonadaceae bacterium
CTGGGACCACGCTCAAGCCTTGGGCGACGTGCCGAGGCAACGCTTCGTCAGCAGGTTGCGAGAAATGGCGGCGATGTGATCTCGACGGCCTTCTACGAGCCGAGCGATGACGCGCCCGTGGATGCCGCCCAGCAAATTGCCCGCGCTATTGAGGCGGAAGGTGAGTTCGACGCGGGCTCTGTCGCCATCCTGATCCCCGAGGGCGGTATAAAGCTGCGGGCGGTTGCGCCCCTTCTACCCTATTACGGGGTCGATATTCGCGATGTGCAACTGCTTGGCACCGAGCAATGGAATGATCCGACCATATGGCGCGAGCCGACGCTGGTGAACGGTGTGTTCGCTGCCGCCGACCCGATCAACGCCGAACAGTTCAACACCGAGTTCCGCCGGATTTACAACAATCGAGCCCCCTCCAGCCTGTCATCCATCGGCTATGATGCGGGCGCACTGGCCGCAGCATTGGCCGCCCAGGACAGGCTCGATCTTAACGGCATTATGAACCCTGACGGCTTTCAGGGCGTCAATGGCCTGTTCCGCTTCCGCCCCAATGGCACCGCCGAGCGCGCTTTGTCTGTCTTGCAGATCACCGCATCCGAGGGCGCTGTTCCGGTTGAAGCCGGACCTGATGATTTCGACGGACCAGAAGGCTAGGCCGCGTCCAGCGCTTTGGCCACACGCTCGGCCAAAGCCAGCGAGGAGGTCAGTCCCGGGCTTTCAATCCCGAACAGATGCACCTGTCCGGCGCTGCCATGATCAGCCGGTCCGGAGATGACGAAATCCGCGTTCGGGTCATCTGGCCCAGCGATTTTGGGCCGTATCCCTGAATAGGCGGGCTCAAGGCTGTTATCTTTGAGGTCCGGCCAGTATTTGCGGATCGCTGAGTAAAAGCTGTCCGAGCGCGCTGGATCGACCTTGTAGTCCCGCTCGGCGACCCATTCCACATCCGGTCCAAACCGCGCCTGCCCGCCAAGATCGAGCGTCAAATGCACGCCGAGCCCGCCCTTGATCGGCACCGGATAGATCAGCCGGTCAAACGGCGCTTTTCCGGCCAGCGTGAAATAACTCCCCTTGGCAAGATAAGCTTTCGGCACATGGGCCTGATCAAGCCCCTCAATCCGGCTTGCAAGCGCGGGCGCATCGAGCCCGGCGGCATTGATGAAGACATTGGCCGTCAGCGTGCACGGCTCCTTGCCTGAGCACTCCAGCTTCGTCCGGCCGTCGGGCAAACATGTGCCGTGCTCGACCCGCGTTTCAAGCGCCAAAGCTGCGCCATGATCTTCGGCCTCGCCCAGAAGCGAGAGCATATAGGCATGGCTGTCGACAATGCCGGTTGTGGGTGAGAGCAGTCCGGCCGTGCCCTCCAGCGCTGGCTCCATCTGTATCATCTCTTGTCGGCTCAGCGCCCGCATCTCTTCGACACCGTTCGTCTCGGCCCGCGCGGCAATGCCTTCAAGCTCATCCGCTTCGGCCTCATCGGTTGCCACGATAATCTTGCCGCACTGGCGAAATGGCAGATTCCGCTCACGCAAATAGGCATAAAGCGCACGGCGTCCACGGGTGCAGCACTCAGCTTTGAGCGAGCCTTTGGGATAGTAAATCCCGGCATGGATCACTTCACTGTTGCGTGCGCTCGTGACTGTGCCAAAGGCGCGCTCGGCCTCGATGATCAGAACCTCACGTCCGGCCATCGCAAACCCACGGGCAATCGCAAGCCCCACAACACCGGCGCCCGCAACCACAATATCCGCATCGAAACAGGGCTGATCGGTCATTCAACGCGCTCCATTATTTATCTCTGCCGTGACTGGCTTTGAACTTGCATCATACCGCCAGAATAAGTTGCATATCCGGACGAATGATATCGGAAACTGCAATTATCAGGCTAAACAAGTTGATTAATTGGTTACATTCGATCAACACGACCAAATAGAGAACGGGCGCTGGGCACAGTGATCCCGTAATGATCCGGAGACTTTCTATGCGTGTACTCTTTACCGGTGCGGATGGTTATATTGGCGCCCTGCTTGGTCCCTATCTGATGAAACATGGTATTGATGCCGTTGGACTGGACACCGGCTTCTATCGCGCCGGATGGCTTTATCCGATGCCCGGCCCACAGCCAATGGTGATCACCAAGGATATTCGCGACATTACCGAGGAAGACTTGCAAGGCTTTGACGCGGTGGCCCATTTGGCCGAATTGTCAAACGATCCGCTCGGCCAGCAAAACCCGAACCTGACCTTCCAGATCAATCATGAAGGCTCCGTGCGGCTCGCCAATCTTGCCCGCAAGGCCGGGGTGAAACGGTTCGTCTACATGTCGTCATGCTCGGTCTATGGTGTTGCCGAAGGGGACAGCGTGCTCGACGAGACAAGCCCGGTAAACCCGCAAACCGCTTATGCCGAATGCAAGGTCGAGGTCGAGAACGATCTGCGCCCGATGAATGACAAGGATTTTACGACCTGTTTCATGCGCAACGCCACCGCCTACGGGGCCTCACCGCGCCAGCGTTTTGACATTGTGCTCAATGATCTTTGCGGGCTCGCATGGACCACCAAACAGATCAAGCTTCTGTCTGACGGCACGCCTTGGCGTCCGCTCGTGCATGCGCTTGATATGTGTCAGGCCGTCCATCAGGCGCTCTTGGCCGATCCGGACAAAGTCGGCGGCGAAGCGATGAATGTCGGCTCGAGTGAGCAAAACTATCGCGTGATCGACATTGCGAAAATCGTGTCCGAACGCTTCCCCGATTGCGAATTGATCGTCGGCGAACCCTCGGCAGACAATCGCTCCTATCGTGTCAATTTTGACAAGATCCAGCGCTTGATGCCAAATTTCGAGTGTCAGTGGACCGCCGAAAAAGGCGCCGACCAGATGTTGCGCCTGTTCCAAGCCATCGACATGACACCGGAGGTTTTCACCTCAGCGCCGTTTACGCGCCTCAAAATGCTGATGCAACACAAGGCCGCCGGACTTCTGACCGAAGATCTGTTCTGGTCGTTCAAAGAAGACACGCTCGCCGTCTGATCCGGAGTTAAGGGATTGGGCTGAACAAAACAGATGGGAGGATGCTTTGTTTTCGGAGCGTCCGGCAGGGATAGGGCAAATGCCGCCAATGCAGAACATGGTCGAGACAAAGCACCGCTTCGAGGTGCTCGACACGCTGCGCGGCTATGCGGCCATTGCCATCATGATCTACCATTTCAAGGCGATCAGCCCGCTCTATGCGAGCTATCTGGCGGTGGATTTTTTTCTGATCCTGAGCGGCTTTGTGCTCACCCATGCCTATTTTCGTCATGAGGGCTTTAATTTCTGGTCCTTCGCGCAGGCACGTATTGCACGGCTCTATCCGCTCCACCTGATCACACTGGTCGCAAGCCTTGGCGTCTATGTGCTCACCGCGCGCTATATCGACAAATCCGACCTGCTCTTGCACACCTTGATGCTGCACAATATCGGGCTGGGGCCAGACACAATCGAGTTCAACTCGCCCGCCTGGTCCATCTCGGTCGAGTTCTGGGTCAATATGGTCATGGCCGTGGCGCTGATGAGCGTGATACCGAGCCTCAAAAACCGCTGGGCCCGCTGGCTGTCGCTGGCGACCATATCTTTTGTGACATTTGCTGTGCTGAGTGTTTCGCCCGGCCATTTGAATGGCGTCGAGAAAAATGTCGTGCCCTTCGTCAATATGGGCCTTTTGCGCGGCTTCGGCTCGTTCTGCCTCGGCATTATTGTCTATGAGTTTTATCTTTATGTCCTGCCCAGGATGACCAATGAGGCGCTGGCATTCATCGGCAAGGTGACACCTGTGGCAATTGTTCTGTTTGCCATGTCCCTGTTCAGCCCGCTCAAAGAAACGCCGCTCGATTTTCTATTCGTTCCTTTTTTCTGTCTCGTCGTCTTCCTCGCCGCCTTTGAACGTGGGCGAGGTGTCCGCCAGCTTGGCCGGATGTCATATCTTGGTACGATTTCTTTTGCCGTTTATCTCATCCATAGGCCCGTCCAGCAGTTCTTCGCGCACCTACTCGACGGCACTGGCGGCCTCCCCGCGCAATTTGCGCTGGCTGTGATCACGACACTTGCGCTCGCCATACTCGCAAACAAGTATATTGAAATCCCCGCCAATCGTCTCGGCAAGAAAGTGCTCCGGACACTGGGCAGCTGGCTGAAAGCCTGGGCAGAAGGCTGGCGACGCGTTCTGCGCTGATCCTAAGATCACACACCTACAAGCCCTCAAGCCCCGCTAGGCTGGCTCGGCAATCTCGACCTCCTGAGCGGCCAAAGGTGCGTTCCCCAAAATCATGTCCGCCGCTTTCTCCGCGATCATGATCGTCGGCGCATTGGTGTTGCCGCCAATCAGCGTCGGCATCACAGACGCATCAACAACCCGCAAGCCCTCGACTCCGCGCACCCGCAAACTGCCATCAACCGGCGCCGCCTCGTCTGCGCCCATCCGGACGGTGCCGACGGGATGATAGATCGTCTCGCCATGCGCGCGGACAAAAGCATCAATCTCGTCATCGGTCTGGACCGCTTCGCCCGGTGACAATTCCGCGCCGCGATAGGGGCTGAGCGCCTTCTGGCTGACCACATCGCGGATAATTTTCAGCCCCTCGCGCATGACGAGCCGATCCGTTTCGGTGGCAAGATAGTTGGCGTCAATCTGTGGGTCGTCGAAGGGGTCGGCAGATTTAAGCCCGATCGTGCCGCGCGATTCAGGGCGCAACTGGCAGGCATGGACCATGAAGCCGTCACGGTCGATCGCTTCAGCGCCATGTTTGAAGGCCAGCGCATTGACCTGATGAAGCTGTATGTCCGGCCTGTCGAGCCCTTCGCGGGATTTGACGAACGCACCCGCTTGCAGGAAATTGTCCCGCCCGGCCCCTTTGCGGCGCGTGATATAATTGAGCCCGACGCCAAGCTTTTTGAGGCCCTTTTGCTGGGAATAGGCTGATAGCGGCTGGGTCATTTCCTGATGCACAAGCACATCGAGATGGTCTTGCAGATTGGCCCCGACGTCCGGCGCATCGACCTCGACCGCAATACCGGCTTCAGCCAGCGCATCCGCCGCACCAATGCCGGACAATTGCAACACTTGCGGGCTCTGCACCGCGCCCGCGCACAGGAGAACTTCCGCCTCCGCATAGACCGTGCGCGGCTCTTTGCCCTTGCCCTCGACCAGTTCAACGCCGGTCGCACGGCCCTTCTCCATCACAATACGGGTGACCCGTCCGGTCGAGATCACGCTCAGATTCTCGCGCACATCATGGATCGGACGCAAATAGGCAAAGGACGCACTCCAGCGTTCACCGTCGCGAATGGTGCGTTGATAGGGGCCAAAGCCTTCCTGCTGCGCGCCGTTAAAGTCAGACGTGTGCGGATAGCCCGCCTCGACACCAGCCTGCACAAAAGCGCGATAGACCGGATTATCGAGCTCCGCATTCTCCACCCAGAGCGGTCCGCGCCCGCCGTGAAACGCATCCGCGCCATTTTCATGGCTCTCGGATTTGCGGAAATAGGGCAGCACATCGGCATAGCCCCAGCCGGTCAGCCCCATTTGACGCCATTGGTCATAGTCGCGCGCATGACCGCGAATATAAATCATGCCATTGATCGAGGACGAACCGCCCCAACCCTTGCCGCGCGGCCAGTATAATTCACGGTTGTTCATATGCTTTTGCGGTGTCGTCCAGAACCCCCAATTGTGAGGATTCTTTTTCTGGATCAGGGTGCCGACACCAGCGGGCATTCGCACCATCAGGCTTTTGTCCTTGCCGCCTGCCTCGATCAGACAGACCCGGATGTCGGGATTGGCGCTTAGCCGATTGGCGAGCACGCAGCCTGCGCTTCCTGCGCCGACAATAATAAAATCAAACCCGGAAGCTCGTATGGCCATAACCTGTTCCTTCAACCCCTCAACAGGTTCAGTATTTTCGTTCTGATCGTGTTTGGCAACACTTTGTGAAGATTCATCTGCTAGCGCAGAACCAAGACTGACCAAACAAGGTCGCAATGAACATGCGGGCGGGTATGTGGCAATCTGGAGGAAAAGCCGTTGAACACGCACTCTCACAGCAATGCTGTTCGTTTACAAAACCCACGCCTGATGAAGGATCATCGTGTCCATCGCCGGGTCGATATTACGCTGCATGGGCGCTTTTTGAACAATAAGGGCGAAGAACATTCG
>CALLCD010000022.1 GCA_938049795.1 uncultured Hyphomonadaceae bacterium
AATGAAACGGGTAATCCTTGGTATGACGGCAATAGTCGCGACCATCTCTACCCCTGCCTTTGCCGGGCCAGAAGATGCAAATCTCTGGGTTGGATTGGAAGACAGCAGGGACGGCGTCCTTTTGGACGAAAAAACAGGCGAAGCCTGGCTGACGGGCACATGCCTCAAGCCACTGACCAAAGCCACGCAAACCGGCACAATCTGGCGCTCGCATACGGTGGAGCTTGTTTCCATCGGGCGGTCGAAAATTGTGCTCGACCAGACCTTCACCTTGGACACGCAAAGCGCGTCGCCAAGCTTGATGGTTGAAAGCGTCGATCGGGGTGGCCCTCAAAGCTTTCCAGCAATTGTCGAGACGGCTTGCCAGTCATCTGCGACCTGCCGGGCGCTCGTGAATGTTCCTGCCTGCTAGGGCTTAGCGGCCCCTCCGGCCACTGAACGCATTTATGAGTTGCTCGACCGCCATACGCGCGGTCGTTTTCGCGACCGCATTGGGGCTGTGTGCCCCGGCCTTTGCCCAGACCGATGGGGCAGAGGGCGAAAGCGTGTCTGACGCTCCCATCACAATCGAGACGGAACCCCCTGTCGCCGCAATGGCAGACGAGGCGGTTTCCGATGCGCCGCTAAAAATCGGCTTTGAGCATGCGCCCGAGCAGGCCATGTCCATCGAACATATTGACGTTATCGTTGAAAACGAAACCTTATCTGTGCGCTCGCGACGCACGGACACTGACGGTGTCCTCATCGAGGCCAGCCCGATCTTCACCCATTTGAAGGGCAAGGTCACGCTTGAGGGCACCGTCCTTTCTAATTTGCGGTTTCAGGATGGCGCGGTGATGTCGCTTGATGTCAGCGATGGGGTTGTGCGGGCCAATCAGACCGAGCTGGGCGCGTTGCCGGAGTTTGAACCGCTGGAGGCGGCAACGACCTGGATCACGCCGAACACAATCGGGATTCTGACCGGCACGATACCGGCGCAGAGCGAGACGGGCGACTGGACGTTTACGCTCGACGACCGGCTGCGCCCGCGTTTTGATCTTGATCTGTGGATCAATGGCGAACGCACGGTGACGCCCGAGGTTGAGCCGCGCTCGATTGGGCCGGTTTTGCTGGTGCCGCTGGAGACGGTGGTCGAAGCGCTTGGACATGCGCTTGAGCGCTCGGACGGCAATGTGGTGACGGTGACGCGGATACAGGATGCGGCGCGCATTTCGCTTGATCTTTCGACGGGGCTCGTGACGGTGAACAATGCGCCGCGCGGGGTGACGCCAAACATTGCCTATGCCGATCCTGATCTGTTGCTCTTGCCGTTTACGGCGGTTGAGACGCTGACCGGCACGCATATTTTGCTGGAGCCGGGCACGAGCGATATTGTGGTGACCCTCGACGACCGGCTCGGCGGCGGGGCTTTGCCGGGCGAGCGTGTGGTTGACGAGGCGGCGGCAACGGGCTGGGTGCCGGAACAATTGCAATTTGCGCTGAGCGATCGCGGGCCGGTGACTTTGCAGCTTGATTCGCGGCTGCGGTCGCTGAACACGCAATTGCGCTATGAGACAGTTGGCGGGGTGACGCGGCCGCAGGAATTGACGCCGGGCTGGGTCTCGCTTGAGGCGCAATCGCTTAATGGCTGGGTTGGGTCTTTGGGGGATTCAAATTCGCGGTTCCGTGAGCTCAGCGGAGTGGACGAGAACCGGCTGCGCGGGGCGAGTGTGCGTTTCCGGCGGGAGAAAACTGGCGATATTATTGCGCTGGCGGCGGGCGTGCCTTTGAGCGGGTCGCGCGAAGTGTCGCCATCAGCCTCGCGACCCACATTTTCCGGCTTTGCAGGCGGGGCGCGTTGGCTTGCGGCCGATGGCAATCGGGAGATTGGAATTTCGGCGGCGACCAATGAACGCGGCGGGACGCGGGTCGTGGTTGGCGGGCAGAAGCATTTCCGTGGCTCGGGCGAAGATACCGGGTTGCAGCCGATTTTTGTGGCGGCGGATGCGGGCGTGTTCAATGCGGGCGGCGGGACGAAGTTTGATTTTAGAGGGCGCGCGCAGGGCGGGTATCGGTTTAACCGGCAGGCGGGTGTGCAGGCAAGTTTGAGCTATGATGGCGGGCGGTTCAATCAAGGCGGCGGCCTGTCGGGCGGATCTGATTTGGAGGGGGCGCTGAACGGGCCGTCTTCGTCGCGCTTTGTTGGTTCGGTTTCGACCGATTGGCGGGCGGTCAAGAATTGGGGGCCGATCTCGAACGTGGCCGCCGGTGTGCGGACGAATTATGCGCGCACGAGCGGGGACAATGGCTCTTCGACTTTTACCGTGTCGAGCGCGTTTAATGGCCGGGTGACCCCGCTTGATCTGAATGTGTCCGTAGACGCATCTTTTTCGAGCACGCGCACAAGTGAGGCGAGCGGCTCATCGCACTCGATTGGGGTGCGGGCGTTCCGGCGGTTTGACTGGGGCAATGTGCAGGCGGCCTATTCGAACACGACGACCGAAGGCGAGACGACGCAGCGGCTGGTGTCGAGCGTGTCGGTTCTGCCTATTCGCAAGGATCTTGGGGAAGGTGCGAGCGTTGCGGCTGGGCCGACGGCGTCTGCGGTGTGGTCGCCTGAGCGGTCATTTGCGCGGATTGGTGCCACTGTGTCGGCCAATAGTGGCCAGCGGTTTGGTGAGCGGTTTAATGTGCAGGGTCAGTTTTCGGCGCTGCAATCTGTCGATCCGGACGATGCGCGTACGCAGTTCTTTGCCTCGCTGAATGCGAGCTATGCGATCACGCGTTTTATCCGTCTGGAGAGCAATTATTTCGACAATCTGTCCGGCTCGCGGGACTTTTCGGTGGCGCTGCGTGGAAGGGTGACGTTTAACGAGCCGCGCAAACATACGCGGCCAAAAGAGGGTTTGGGGATTTTGCGCGGCGGGGTTTATTTCGACCGCAATCGCGATGGCATTCGTCAGCCCGACGAAGAGGGCGTGCCCGGTGTGCGCATTCAGGTGACGGGGACGCGGCTGGCGCTCGGGGTTGATGCGGATGGCCGGTTTACGATCCAGAATATGCGCACGGGGCTTTACGGGGTGACGGTGGATCGGCGGACTTTGCCGCTTGGATTGCTGGTGCCTGATGATGTGTCTGCGCGCGCGACGATTGGCGATGGGCGGGTGACCGAGCTCGAGATTCCGATTGTGGCGAGTGGGCAAGTGCGCGGGGCTTTGTTTGTTGATGAGAATGGCGATGGGGATGTGACGCCGGGCGAGCATCGGGTTGAGGGGATGTTTGTGTCGCTCCTCAGGGTTGGAGAGGGCGCGGCCGAGGATGAGGAGCCGGTGTCGGCGGTGTCGGCTTCGTTCGGGCAGTATAGTTTCGAGAATTTGGCGCCGGGCCGATATGAGCTAAGCGTGAACTTTAAGGGCGTGATCTATTCGCGGTCGGTGGAGCTCAGCGAAGACAATCTGTTTGTGGTGCGCCCGTTTGATCTGCCTGCGGAGGAAAGCGGCGGGGCGGAAGAGGATAATCCGTTTGCAGGGACGGTGATCGGGGAGGCGTAAGCCTAAGGGCTAATTGCGGAAGAAGTCGAACTCGATCTGGTAGCGTAGGTCGCCTGCGCCGAGGGAGAGGTCGTAGCCTTCAAAGCCGTAGATGTAATCAAAGCGGACCGATTGTTCGGGCAGGTCAGTGTCGAACTGGCGGCGGATGGCGGTCGGGAATTCGGCGATGAACTGGGCGCTGGTGGCAAGTGGGCCGAGGCTGTCGAATGTGCCAAGCTTGCGGAAGCTGCCCAATGTGGCTGCGCTGCCAAAGGGCATGCCGTCATCATTGCCTTGGGCGGTGATGCCATAGTCGAAGCGGACATTGTTCAGTCGCGAGATCTGGTGAAGTGCGTCCGAGCCGCCGGTGAGCGTCGAGCGGGCGGAGATGCGGAAACCGATGGTGCGCGAGGAGAGGTAGAAGCTGCGCTGGGTCGAAGTGTCGAGCGCGCGCAGAGCGGTGGTCTCGCTCAGTTGGACGGGGGCGAAGACATCGCCTGCATCGAGGAAGCCGCTGCCATTGCCGGTGGATTGAATGTCACTATTGCCGTCGCCGGTCTGGTCGAAGCCGAGGCGGGTGCCTTGCTGGTCGGTGGCGATGACGTGGAAGCCTTCGGTGCGCGAGCCGGTGAAGACCGGATTGACATTGCCGGTGCCCTGGAACGGATTGCCCGTCCACGGAATAAGCTGGCCGCCGGGCGGCACGGTGCCATTATTTGTGAAGATGTGGACATCATAAACGTCGAAAGAGATGCCGTCATGGACAATGACGCAGCCCTTTACGCGGCAGAAGAAATCTGAATCGAGGAAAGAGGCATAGGCGGGCGGGCTTGCCAGAACAGGTGTGGCAAGCGCGCCCGATAGGAGGATGAGGCGAAGCGCGCGCGTTATGGAGTTGGCTCCGCTTGGATGGCCTCTGTCGCGGGCGCATCAGATGCCGAGACGCTAAAGGGCGGCAGGGCGAGGGTTTCGCCATTGGTTTGCGGCGCGAAAATATTGCTCAGGCGCACTTCGATCGAGGCATTGTCAGGGAGATCGTCAGGTAGACGAGTGACATAATCGCGGCGGCCTTCATGCAGGACGACGAGATTGGAAATTGGCACGCTCTCGGACGCGCCGCCTGCATTGATCTCGATGACGCCTTGCAGACGGGCATGGGCATTGCCGGAGTTTTCGATGCCCAGATGCAGATTGCGCGCGCCGGTCTCGCTCACGCTGACTGAGCCATTGGTGATCGCCGCTTCGCTCTTGGCCGAGCCGGCGGTGAGATAGAACAAGGTGGCGATCTGGTATTTCTTCCACACGCCCGACTGGCCGGCGCGCTCTTCGGGCAGAACGGTGGAGGCGAGAAGTGCAAAGCGGAAATCGCCTGAGCGGCTGAGCCGTGTCGGGGTCGCCATATCGACGATGACCTGCTCGGATTCGCCGGGCTTCAAGGTCAAAAAGGCGGGGCTGAACCGTGCCCAACCGGCGGCCGATGTGTCGGTTTCGTCAGGCGGAGAGAGCTGGATTTGGCCATTGTCATCAAGCGACCAGTCGGCAAGGCCAAGGGTGAGCGAAATGGTCTTTTCGGTGTGCACATTGGCGATGTTGACGACCTGCCGGTTGCGCTCGCCCGGGGCGACTTCGATTTCGACTGTGGTCGGCTGTAGTCCGATGCCGAACGTCCATGCGGGGAAAGCGGCCAGTCCAACAGCGGCGGCCAGAAGACAGGTACGAAATGACAAGATACGCATTGAGGTTAAATCCCTTGATAAATCTCTAGGCGGAGTGTGCCATATAGATCGTTACCGTTCGGTTTATATTGCGGGTGGGAAATGCGCCTTGCGGGGGCTCGTGTGGCAATGCTAAGCGCAGCGAATGGGCAAACGTCGCAAGAACCGCAAACCGCATATTGCAGCGGATCTGAACGCGCCTGAGGGCCGTAAGCGCGCCCGTCGCGAGATGATCTGGGGCGATCACGGGTTTTTGCGGGCGCGGTTTTCAAACTTGCATGCTTTGTCAGGCGAGATGTGGCGGGCAAACCAGCCCTCGCCAAGACAGATCGCAGCGCATAAGGCCGAACGGGGTATTCGTACGATTATCAATCTGCGCGGGGCATCAACGCGCGGGTATTACTTGCTGGAGCGTGAGGCGTGCGAGGCGCATGGGATCGAACTTGTGGATTATCAAGTGTTTTCAAGGGATACGCCGATGCGTGAGGCGGTTTTGGGGACGCGTGAGCTGTTTGAGGGGCTGGCTTATCCGGCGCTGATGCATTGCAAATCGGGGGCGGATCGGGCTGGATTGATGGCGGTTTTGTATAAGATTGCGCGGCAGAACGTGTGTGTTTCGGAGGCGATAGAGCAGCTCAGTTTTCGCTATTTGCACGTCAAACAGGGCAAAACCGGCATGTTGGACGCGTTTTTTCAGGCCGCGCTTGAGGCGGGTGCGGACAAACCGGCTGATTTTTTTCGCTGGATTGAGACCGACTATGACCGGATGGCGATCAAGACGGCGTTTCTGGAGCGGCGACAGCGGCTTGATCTGGCGTGGATTTTGGGGCGCGAATAGGGCTTTTGCCGTCAAATTTGGGGAGGATACAGGGCGCGTGGGCCTTGATTTGTGTCGATTTGCCTGTCGAGTTTGCTTGATTAAACGCGGAGCCAAGGCATAATCGGCGCAGTTCGTCTGCAAAATGCAGATTTGGAGGGACAAAAATGAAATTCTTGATCATCAATAGTTTCCGCTCAATGGTTTATGTCGCCTATATCGCGATCATCGTGTTTGGTGTGCTGGTCGGCGTGCATTCGGGGGGGCGCATTGCGACGGAGATTCCGGGCGTTGAAATGGGCGGGCTCGCTTCGTTTCTCGACATTGTGTTTGGACTGTTTGCTGGCTGGCTGGCATCGAGCCTGATCTGCGGGCTGATTGTCACCATTCTCGACATTCGCGACGATCTGAACGATCGTTTGCCCGAAGAGAAGAAGTCCTAGGCCGCGCTGCCGAATGCAGTTCTAAAGGAATTTGAGTTATGAAATTTTGGATTATCAACAGTTTTCGCACGGCCGTTTACACCGCCTTTTTTGCGATTATCGGCTATGGCATCGTGTTTGGTGTGGTCAATAATGGCGATGTGACCTCGCAATTGCCGGGTGTCGAGGGCGATCTGGCGGTTGCGCTGGATGTGGTGGTTGGCTTTGTTGGCGGCTGGGTGGCGGCCAGTCTGGTGTGCGGGCTGATTGTGACCTTTCTCGACATTCGCGACGATATTAATGACCGGCTGCCCGATGCGCGGCGGGATATTTGAGGCGGGAGTGCCGCAAGCGTTTTGAAGGCCCGGGCCGGTTGGTTCGGGTCTTTTTTTGTGCGGGATTGGGCGCTCGGACCGGCTCTTGGTTTGCTTGATGTGTTGCGTTCGGAGGCGAGCGGGGGCATTTAGCGCTATGACAGATTTTCACCTTCCGCCCGCCGACCTCCTCAACCAAGTGCTTGATGCCTGCAAACGCGCCGGTGCGAGCGATGCCGATGTACGGCTTGGCGTCTCCGAAGGGGTCAATGTCTCGGTGCTTGATGGCAAGCTTGAGACGATTGAGCGCGACGAGGCGGCGGGGCTGGCGCTGCGGTGTTTTTTTGGTCAGCGGCAGGCGAGCGTGTCGGGGTCGGATCTGAGCGCTGAGGGGCTGGAGGCGCTGGTGACGCGCTGTGTGGCGATGGCAGAAGCGGCACCTGAAGATCCCTATTGCGGACTTATGGCGGCTGATGATCTGGCGACGGATCTGGGCGAGATGGAGCTCTCTGGCGATGAGGGGGAGACGGCGGAACGGCTCGAGGCTGAAGCGCTTGAGGCGGAAGCGGCGGCGCTGGCGGTTAAGGGCGTCAAACAGGTGGCCGGATGCGGGACAGGCTGGAGCCGGTCTGAGCGCTGGGTGGCGGCGACGAACGGATTTGCCTCGCACAAAGCGTCTGGCTCATCTGGCGTGGGGCTGGCGGCTTTGGCCGAGTTGGACGGGGCGATGGAGCGCGATTTTGCTTCGCGTTCGACGCGCAAACGGGCAGACCGGCTGAGCCCTGAAGACATTGGACGGCTGGCGGGCGAGCGGGCGGTGGCACGGCTTGGGCCGACGAAGATCGAGAGCCGGACGGCGCATGTGATCTATGATGCCCGGGTGTCGGCGAGCCTGATCGGGGCGTTTGTCAGCGCGATTTCTGGGCCGTCAATTGCGCGTGGGGTGAGCTTTCTCAAGGATAAGATGGACGCGCAGGTTTTTGCCAAAGGCGTGTCGATTGTTGACGATCCGTTTCGTGCGCGGGGGATGGGCTCGCGCAATCATGATGGCGAGGGTTTGCCGGTCTCGCGCACGGCTTTGGTTGAGGATGGCGTGCTGAAGACATGGCTGCTCAATGGGCCATCAGCGCGGCAATTGGGGCTGAAACCGAACGGGTTTGGCGGGATGGGGTTTGGCGATCCGCCGGGGATTTCGACCTCCAATCTCTATTTGGAGGCGGGGGATCAGACGGCCGAGCAATTGCGTCGGCAGGCGGGCGAGGGTCTGCTGGTGACGAGCATGTTCGGGCCGTCGATTAATCCAAATTCGGGGGATTATTCGGTCGGTGTGTCGGGGGTCTGGTTCGAGAATGGTGAACTGGCTTATCCGGTCGCCGAAGTGACGATTGCGGGTGATTTGCCGAGCATGTTTGCGCGGATGATTTGCGGTAGTGATCTGGAGTTTTTGGGCTCGCGGGATGCGCCGAGCGTGTTGATCGAGGATATGACCATTGCCGGTGCCTGAGCCTGATCTGGTTCGTGATCTGGCCTTGATGCGCAGCGCGGCGGAGGAAGCGGGCGCGCTGGCGATGAGTTTCCGCTCGGATGGGGCGGCGGGGGCGACAGGGGCGAAGTCTTGGGACAAGTCGCCTGGCCATCCGGTGACTGAGGCGGATCTGGCGGTCAATGCGCTGCTGCTCGAGCGGCTTCGTGGCGCGCGGCCCGATTATGGCTGGCTGTCGGAGGAAACGGCGGACGATGTTGAGGCGCGGACAAAGGCGCGGACCTGGGTGGTGGATCCGATTGACGGCACGCGTGCTTATATGCGGCCGGCGGACCCGAACTGGTGTATTGCGATTGCGCTGGTCGAGGCCGGTGAGGCGGTGGCGGGCGTCTTGTTTGCGCCGATGCATGAGGAATTTTACGAGGCGCATCGCGGCGGCGGGGCGTTTTTGAACGGGGCGGCTTTGTCGGTCAGCGAGGTCGAGGCGGAGCCGGGCGCGCGGGTGATTATTGATGAAGCGGTGGTTAAACATCCCGGCTGGCCGGAGCCTTGGCCGGAGCTTGTCTTGCCCAAGCCGAAACCGAACGCGACGCTCTACCGGATGGCGCTGGTGGCGGCAGGAAGGTGGGACGCGACCTTTGCGCTGGTCTCAAAATCGGATTGGGATTTGGCTGCGGGTGCGGTGCTGGTGGCTGAGGCGGGCGGTGTGGTGAGCACGCATATTGGCACGCCCTTAAGATTTAACCGGCATATACCTGCACAAAGATCCATGCTGACGGCTGGAAAGCGGTTACATGGTTTGCTATTGGACCGAATGAAACATCTCGATCTGCCTGATCCGAACGGTTAGGGTCTGGCAGGCGACCGCACACAGGATTGGACGAGAACTATGAGTGAAGACGCAAAAACGGGCAAACAGCTGCTCCACATTGTCATTGGTGGCGAGCTGCGCGATGTGACCGAGGTCGAGTTTGAAGACCTCCAGGCGATTGATTTTGTCGGCGC
>CALLCD010000023.1 GCA_938049795.1 uncultured Hyphomonadaceae bacterium
CAAGCAGGTCCACGTGACACTGGACGGGACCCACGGCGAACTGGACCGCAACGTGCTCGACCGCATGGTCGCGCCGCTGGAACACATGCTGCGCAACTCTGTTGCGCACGGCCTGGAAACGCCGGAACAGCGCCGCGTCAAAGATATCGTGCGTGGCCGGCGTGTCGGGCAGCAGGTTCAGCACATAGTCGACCTCGCCCACCAGGCGCGCGAGATCGTCCAGGGCTGCTACCTCGGCGAATGGCGGCTGTTCACGGGCCTGGCTGGCCACACCGTACAGCACCACCCCGAACGGGCGCAGGAACTCGGCCACGGCCTGGCCGATATCGCCGGTGCCGACGATCAATACCTTGCGGCCCTGCAGCGAGCAACCAGGGCGCTCATCCCAGCGCCGCTCCACCTGGCTGACCAGGCGCGACAGGACGTGCCGTTCATGGCCCAGCATGTAGGTGAGCATGTATTCGGCCATGACCTGGCCGAAAATGCCCACAGCGCGGGTCAGGCGATACGCGCGGGGCAGCCCCGTGGCCAGCAGTGGCGTGATGCCGGCCCAGGTCGACTGCATCCAGTGGGGGCGATGCCCCTGGCGCAACAAGCTGGCCAGCAGGTCGGGCTGGCCGAGCCAGACCGGGCACTGTGGCGCCAGCCGGGCCAATTGCGCGGAATCGTCGCTGGTCAGGACTTCAAGGTGCGGTGCCGCCTGGTGCAACAGGTCGGCGTAGCGGGCGTGGTCATGCTCGGCAATCAGTACGCGCATGATCAGGCGGGATCGTTTCGGTGCAGCAACTCGTCGGGCAGGTGCTCGATGTACTCGTCATCCGGCGGCGGCATCTGCAGGTGATAACCCTGATTGTCGAGGTTTTCCAGCACCTTGGTGATGTCTTCGCGGGCCAGCTTGCGTTCGGGGCTGAGCACCAGTCACCAATAACCACAACAGCGCAAGCGCCAATCTCTTTGATATCCATAAGTCCACTCTCCTTCTTTTTGTGGCGTGATCTTACACTGTTTAAGTGGCATTTTTATTATTCAACTATCTGAGATTGTGGGACGAAATTCAAACTTTGTTAGCCATAAGCCGTCTCGCCCTCCCGCCACGTCACGACTTGACGTTTACGTCAACGCCCGCATGATCAGGTGATACATATTCAGGGAGATTACATCATGGCCGAAGCTTATATCATCGACGCCTGCCGGACACCGCGCGGGATTGGCAAAGTCGGAAAAGGGTCTCTCGCCCATCTCCACCCCCAGCATCTTGGTGCAACCGTGCTTGGCGCGATCCGCGACCGCAACAATCTCGACACGGCGACCGTAGACGACATCATCTGGGGCACAAGTTCCCAGCGCGGCGCGCAAGGCGCAGACCTTGGCCGTATGGCCGCGCTGGATGCGGGTTACGACATCAAAGCCTCCGGCGTCACGCTCGACAGGTTTTGCGGCTCGGGCATCACCTCGGTCAATCTCGCCGCAGCCCAAGTCATGTCCGGTATGGAAGATTGCGTCATTGCGGGCGGGACAGAAATGATGAGCTACACCGCCGCAACCGCCGACCCGAAAGTGCCGCCCATGCTCGACGGCGGCAACATGTCCCTGCGCGCAAAACATCCCCAAACCCAGCAAGGCGTCTGCGCCGACGCCATCGCCACGCTTGAAGGCATTGACCGCGAGGCCGTCGATCAGCTTGCCTTTACCAGCCAGCAACGCGCCGCCCACGCCATCGCCGAAGGGCGGTTCGACAGATCGCTCGTCGCCGTGCACAATCTCGATGGCTCCCTCGCGCTCGACAAGGAAGAGTTCCCGCGTCCGGGCACGACAATGGAAACCCTTGGCGGCCTCAAAACCGTGTTCAACATGTATATGGACATCCCCGTCGATGAAGAGGGCAACACTTACGGCAATCTGATCACCGGCAAATATGACGCCCTGCAAAACGGCATCAACCATGTCCATCATGCGGGCAATTCGTCCGGCGTAGTCGATGGGGCGGCGGCGCTTTTGCTGGCGTCCGAGACCTATGCCAACGCCAACGGGCTCAAGCCCCGCGCACGCATCGTCGCAACCGCCAATATGGGCGATTGCCCGACCCTGATGCTCAACGCGCCCGTCCCCGCCGCCCGCAAAGTGCTCGCCAAGGCCGGACTGACCACCGATGACATCGACGTCTACGAAATCAACGAAGCCTTCTCGGTTGTGGCCGAAAAGTTCATCCGCGATCTCGAGCTTGACCGCTCCAAAGTTAATATCAATGGCGGCGCGATGGCACTTGGTCACCCGATTGGCGCAACCGGCTCCATCCTGATCGGCACGGCGCTCGACGAACTGGAGCGCTCCGGTGGCCGCTATGGCCTCATCACCATGTGCGCCGCTGGCGGCATGGCCCCTGCCATCATCATCGAACGCGTGTAGCAACAAGCCCAAACAAGGACCCAAAGCCCATGAGCAAAATTGATGGAACCGTCGCCTTCGTGACCGGCGGCGCGTCGGGTATTGGCTTGGCAATCGCAAAATCACTCGCCGGGCGCGGCGCAAGCGTGATGCTGGCGGACATTAATGAAGACGCCTTGGCCAGAGCAAAAGCCGAGCTTGTCTCTATGGGCGCAAAAGCCGCCACGGTGCTCTGCGATGTCTCCGACGAAGCGGCTGTGCGCAAAGCGGCCGAGGTGACGATGGACGCGTTCGGCGCGGTCAACATCATCGTCAATAATGCCGGTGTTGCCATTGGCGGCCAACCCGGCCAGATCAGCCTTGAGGACTGGCGCTGGATTGTCGACATCAATCTGATGGGCGTCGTCTACGGTGTGGAAATTTTCACCCCGCTGATCGAGGCATCGGGCGGCGGGCATATCGTCAATGTCGCCTCCTTGGCCGGCCATATGGCCGCCCCCGGCATGGGGCCGTATAATGCCACCAAATTTGCCGTGGTCGGATATTCAGAAAGCCTCGTCCAGGAACTTGCCGACCGCAAAATCGGCGTCAGCGTCCTGTGTCCGGGCTGGGTGCGCACGAACATCCACAAGAGCAGCGCTGGCAGCCCGTCCAATGGCGCAGGGCTCCCAACCGATCAATTGGCCGAGATTTCATCGGTCATCGACAATGGCCTTGATCCAGCCGATGTCGCCGAATGGACCGCCGACTGTGTCGAGGCAAACCGCTTCTACGTCTTCACCCACGGCTCGATGCGGCCCCTCGTCGAAGCCCGTCACGCTATGGTGCAGGCCGACTTTGACGCGAGCCTCACCAATCCCGCCTTCAAAGGCCGATAGCCGCAGATATGGACAAACCCGATTTGCCCCGCCATATCGGGCAAATGGCCAAAGCGCGATCCACACCCGACCCAAAAGCCATAAGGCTGAGCATCCGGCTCGACTTGCCCGATGGCAGCCGGTTTGGGCCGGGCCGCGCCGCACTTCTGACCGCCCTCGGAGACACCGGCTCAATCACCGCCGCCGCCCGCGCGCTGAACATGTCCTATCCCAAAGCGCTCAGGCTGATCGACGAAATGAACGCGCAATTCACCGCGCCGCTGGTGGAGACCTATCAAGGTGGTCCCAAGCGCGGCGGGGCCACGGTCACCCCGATGGGAGAACAGGTCCGCGCCCTCTACGAAACCTTGACGCGCACCGCGGACACCTCCAACATCGCAACCCTCAAAGCGCTGCTCGACCTGTGTTGATGCCCTCGCGCCTTGCCCCCGCTATAAACAATCATTTATAACGGGATATGGATTTTTCCGCGCCCCTTCCCGCCCAAACCCGCTCGACGCAACGCGTACACGAACACCCGCTCGACGTGTTGCGATTTGTGATCGAGCAGACGCGGGCAAATACAAGCTGCGCGCTCGTCATGATCACAGGCACAGATGGCGGCGCTGTCCGCGATGCGGGCGCTGTGATGGCCGTGGCCGAGACAGGCGCAAAAAGCGGTTATCTGTCGGGCGGCTGCATCGACGCCGATATTGCGCTGAATGCCCAAAAAGCCATAAAAGACAACGCGCCGCTCGCCTTGCGCTATGGTCGCGGCTCGCCGTTTACAGATATAAAGCTTCCCTGCGGCGGCGGCATTGACCTCGCCATCATTCCGCGTCCGGACCTTGACGTGATTGCAAAAACCATCGCCCGCCTCGAACACCGCCAGCACGCACATCTTGCCTTGGTTGACCTTATCGCCCCGTCCGCACACCCGTCCGCCCTGCCCGATTTCGCCGCCCACTTCCGCCCCAAACTGGCGCTGCGCATTGCCGGCATCGGAGCCGACCCGCTCGCCCTGCTCGAACTCGCCGAGGCCGCGGGCATAGACGCCGTACTCTGGTCACAGGACGCCGATTGCCGCGCGCAGGCGGAAGCCTTCTGCGCTCATGCGCCGATTGCTCTGACCACACCACGCGCCCTGCCCGACATGCGCGACGATGCACACACCGCCTTCATCCTGATGGCGCATGACCCGGACTGGGAAACCCCGCTCCTGCGTCAGGCGCTCGCTGGGTCCGCCTTCTATATCGGTGCCGTGGGCAGCCCGAACACGCATCGCATCCGCTGCGAAACACTCCGGACGGCGGGCGTGAGCGACAGTGATATTGCCCGCATCCACGGCCCCGTCGGTCTCGTTCCGTCCATGCGCGACGCCTCCATGCTGGCGATCTCGTGTCTTGCGGAGATTGTCGGGCACTTCCATCAGAAGGCAACGGCATGACACCGAGTACCTCCGCCACCATCCTCCTCGCCAGCGGACGATCCGAACGGTTCGGACCAGACGACAAACTGCTCGCCACGCTCAATGGTCGTCCGCTCGGAAGCTATGCCGCAAGCCTGATGCAAGCCGAGCGATCCCCGCTCCATTGCGCCATCCTCCCGCACAATATGCCAGACCGGACTGCGCTTTTCCGCGAGGCTGGCTGGCACATTTTGACCAATCCGGCCCCCGAGAACGGGCAAGGCACCTCGCTCGCCATCGCGGCAAAGCACTTGCTGATAACCGAGGCAACATCCGCGCTGATCCTCCTCGCCGATATGCCATTTGTGTCTGAGGGTTATGTACGTGCCCTAATAGACAAAGCACCCACAGATCATGCCGTCATGAGCCAGAACGGCGACATCCTCCAACCGCCCGCTTTGTTCCCGCGCAGCACGTTCGCACAGCTTGCCAGCGCCACAGGCGACACCGGCGCGCGCAAAATTTTCAACACATTGCCCAACACCGCCACGCATCCCATTAGCCTCGGCATGGCCCGCGACATCGACACGCAAGCCGCCCTCATCAGCGCACAGGAAAGCCCGCTTCATGTCTAACCCCGCCCTCCTGATCGACCAGTTCGGCCGCGCCATCAGCTATCTGCGCCTGTCGGTCACCGACAGATGCGATCTGCGCTGCACCTATTGTATGGCCGAGCGCATGCAGTTTCTTCCGCGTGCTGACCTGTTGACGCTTGAAGAAATTGCCCGCATCGGTCGCCAGCTTGTCGGGCGCGGCGTCCGAAAAATCCGCATCAGCGGCGGCGAACCCTTGGTGCGCAAAGACATTATGCACCTGTTCGACGAACTTGGCGCATTGCTCTGCAACGGGCTCGACGAGTTAACGCTGACCTCAAATGGAACGCTGCTAACCACTTACGCTGCCCCGCTTTATGCCGCCGGTGTGCGCCGCATCAATATTTCGCTCGACGCGCTCGATGCGGACAAATTCAAACAGATCACGCGGCGCGGCGATCTCGACAAAGTGCTCGCAGGCATCGACGCTGCACAAGACGCCGGCCTCAAGATCAAGATCAACACGGTCGCGCTGAAACATCAGAACGCTGATGAAATACCAGACATGATCGCGTGGGCGCATGGGCGCGGTTTTGATATGACGCTGATCGAAGTTATGCCGATGGGCGATGCGGGCGAGGACCGGATCGACCAATACGTGCCCCTGCCCATGATCCGCGACCAACTCGAGACACAATGGACCCTCGAAGACGCCGCCGACACGCGCGCAAATCTCGGCCCCGCGCGCTTTGTCCGCATCCGGGAAACCGGCGGCAAGCTTGGCTTTATAACACCGCTGACGAACAATTTCTGCGCCGGTTGCAATCGGGTCCGCATCACCTGCACGGGGCGGCTTTATATGTGCCTCGGTCAGGAGGACCATGTCGATCTGCGCGGTCTCGTCCGCGCGAACGGCGCAGACGAGACCGCGCTCAACGCCGCCTTTGATCAAGCCTTGGCCACAAAGCCCGAACGCCACGACTTCGCCATCAAAGATCGCGGCCAAGCGCCCACACTCACGCGCCATATGTCGGTCACTGGAGGATAGAGGCATGACCGTTCTGATCTATCTCGGTCGCCTCGCTGATCTCACTGGAACCCCTGAGGAAACACTCGACCTGCCCGCAAATATCGAGACAACCGCCGACCTGCGCACATGGCTCAACACACGCTTTCCCGCCGCCGAAACCGGATTTGATACGAGCGTCCGCATCGCCCTCGACAGCGAGATTTGCGCGGAGCCATCCCCCATCGGCGCGGCCCGAGAAATCGCGTTTCTTCCGCCCGTCGGAGGCGGCTGATGCGCACAATTTCCATCACGTCCGAAAGCTTTGACCCGGCCGAACGCCTGCGCACATTCACAAGCGCCGCCCAAACCGCAGGCGCAATTGTCAGCTTCACAGGGCTCGTGCGCCCACATTCCACAAGCGGCCAAGTCACGCGGCTCCACTTGCAAGCCTATTCCCCGATGACCGAGCGCGGCATCGAAAACGCCGCGCGCGAGGCCGCCGAACGCTGGCCCCTTGACGCGCTCTCGATTGTCCACCGCACCGGCGACATGGCAGCGGGCGACGCAATCGTCTTCGTCGCCACCGCATCGGCCCACCGCCGCGCCGCCTTCGAAGCAGCCGACTATCTGATGGACTATCTCAAAACTGAAGCCATATTCTGGAAAAAAGAATATACCGAACACGGCGAACACTGGATCGAACCCCGCGCCGAGGACTATGCCGACCACAAGCGCTGGCAAACATAAGAGAGACCGATATGGGCATTGACGAGAGCCTCAACTTTATCCCTGTACGGATTGCCGTCCTGATTGTCAGTGACACGCGGACGCTGGACACGGACACATCCGGCGCTCTGCTTGCCGAACGGATCACCGATGCGGGCCATATCCTCGCCGCGCGCAAAATCACCCCCGACACGGTGGATGATATTCAGGCGACGGTCAGAGACTGGATCGCCGACCCAGAAATCGATGTCATCATCTCAAGCGGGGGCACGGGACTGACCGGACGCGATGTCACTCCCGAAGCGATGGCGCCGCTGTTTGACAAGACAATAGACGGCTTCTCGGTCATCTTTCACAAGGTCAGCTTTGAAAGCGTTGGCCTGTCCACGCTCCAGTCACGCGCGCTTGCAGGCGTCGCCTCGGGCACATTCATCTTCTGCCTGCCCGGCTCGAACGGGGCGGTCAAAGATGGCTGGGACAAGGTCATCTCCTTCCAACTCGACAGCCGCCACAAGCCCTGCAATCTGGTCGAGATTATGCCAAGACTTCAGGAGGTTTGATATGATCGGATTAACCCATATCGGCCCCGATGGCCGCGCCGTGATGGTCGACATCTCCGGCAAGGAAGACAGCGTGCGCAGAGCCATCGCCTCCGGCCAGATCGACATGTCAGCGGAGGCTTTCGAGCAGGCCGTCAAGGGCGACACAAAGAAGGGCAACCCGCTGATGATCGCCGAACTGGCCGGCATAATGGGCGCAAAGAAAACCGCAGACCTCATCCCGCTCTGTCATCCGCTGCCGCTCGCCAATGTCAAAGTCGAGATCACACCGGACGCCGATTTGCCAAGGCTACACGTCACCGCACACGCCAAAACAACCGGCAAAACCGGCGTCGAAATGGAAGCCCTGACCGCCGTCAGCACCGCCTGTCTGACGCT
>CALLCD010000024.1 GCA_938049795.1 uncultured Hyphomonadaceae bacterium
GCCAGATTCTGCCGTGCCAGCGCTCCCATTGCGTTCGCGCACGCCTCAAGGCTCGGAAATTCAAAGCTCGCATAGTCGGCATGTTCCGGCGTCGGGATTAGCCGCAATGTCGCCTCCGCCTTATGGCCAAGCGCACCCGCATCGCCCAAGAACAGCCCCGTTAGATCGGGCCCGAAAGAGCGCCAAAACGGCTTGCCGCCCTCGGTCCCGCTCGTCCCTGTACGCACAAGTGTCCCATCGGCGAGCACCACGCTCAGCGCGTTCACACTGTTGGCCGAGGTGCCATAGATGCCAGCGCCAAAAAATGCATTGTTCTGCGAAAGACTGCCGCCGATCGTCGCCTTGATTCCCGAGAGCGGTCCCCAAAACGGCGTGCGCAGTCCGAGCGGCTTAAGCGCCTCATAGAGTGTCTTCCACGTGCAGCCCGCCTCGACGGTGACATACATGTCCTCCGCATTGATCTCGACAATTTTGTCCAGCCGCGAAAAATCGAGCACACCCACGCCCGCCCGGTCCGGCGCATAGCCGCCCGTATAGGACATGCCGCCCCCGCGCGGGTTCAGCGCAATGCCATGCTCGCTCGCAATCCGCACGGTCTGGCACAATTGATCAACGCTCGCGGGCGCGGCCACAAATTCTGCCGTCATCCCTTTGGCCCAGACATCTTGGCTCATCAATTCGCGTTCAGCGAGGCCGGTTCGCAAGCCCTCTCCCCCGAGAATTTGGCGCAATATCTCCAGCACATTCGGCGCGGTCTGTATGTGATCGTCTGGCATAGCGTCTCCAACTCTTCCGCAGTGTTACAGGTTTTGCGGCTCCCTTAAAAGATATATCATTTAGGGCTGGAAAGGCGAGCAGAAATTATGTGTCGTCTGTCCAATCTTCGGTGGAGTTGCGATTGAGGTTCATGTGATACTCGAACCTGTCGGCGCGATAATGGGCCGTAATGTCCTGAACGGGGCGGTGGGCGGCATTGCGCATGATGCGGTGAATGCGCAAAAGCGGTGCACCCGTGGCAACACCCAGCATTGCAGCAACCGCAGGCTCGGCCGCAGTTGCGGTAATCGTCTGCTCGGCGGCCGTTGGTTTGTGACCAGCTTTCTCGAGCAGCGCGATCAGCGATTGGGAGACGAGTTCGCGGTCGTCATAAGCATTGGCAATGTCTTCGGGAATGTGTGTTGTCAGGTAGGAAAATGGCTCGCCTTCAAGCTTTCTGAGCCGGACGATACGCTGGACCAGCATGTTTTTGCGCATTTCCAGCGCCTCGGCCAAATCTTGAGACGGCGCAATCATTGAGCAATCCAGCAGATTCACATCCGTTTTCAGCCCCATTTGTTTCAAGCCATCAATCAGATTCTCGAAACTGCCTTTCACCGTCGGAGCGGCCGCATCAAACGTGACCACCGTTCCGCGCCCGCGCCGGCGATGGACAAGTCCCGACATGGCCAACTCATTGAGCGCCCGCTTGACCGTAATCCGCGATACGCCCAGCATTTGGGTGAGCTCCTGTTCGGCGGGCAAGCGGACATTCGTCCCCAGTTTCCCGCTCTCGATTTGCGTCTTGAGCAGCGTATATATCTGACGGTAAAGCGGTTCGCTCGCCGTCTCGTCCAGTTGCGTGGGCGTCAGGTTCAGATCGGCATCGGTCAACATTTGATATATCCTTTTGCGCTACACCTCGCAGCACGTTACTGTGCGGACTATAATCTCTATCGGCTGGGGAGGCCAGATATGATCCATTCTTACATAGCATTAGGCTTGCAGACGGCGTGCCATGCGGTCAATTCACTAGGCCCTGAAGAGGCCCGCCCAGCAATTCTGCGCAACATTGCCCGAATCGGGACACAAATTTCCGGCGCGAAAAAATTCCTCGGCAGCGACCTTAAACTCGTCGTCCTGCCGGAATATTCCGTTACCAGTTTCCCATGGGGCGAGGACGCCAAAACATGGCAAGCCAAAGCCGCCTTCGCTATGGACGGCCCCGAATATGACGCCTTCGCAAAGATCGCCCAGACCGAGAACATCTACCTCGCCGGCAACCATTATGAGCGCGACCCGCTTTTCCCCGCGCTTTACTTTCAAGCGTCCACCATTTTCGCCCCGAACGGTAACACACTCCTGCGCTATCGGCGTCTGATCTCCATGTTCGCGCCGTCGCCGTTTGATGTCTGGGAGGCGTATCTTGACGCCTATGGCATGGACGGTGTCTTCCCCGTCGCTGACACAGAGATTGGCCGGCTTGCCGCCATTGCGTCCGAAGAAATCCTCTACCCCGAAATCGCCCGCGCCCATGTCGCACGCGGCGCCGAAGTCCTCGTTCATTCGACCAGCGAAGTGTCCAGCCCCGAAGCCACACCAAAATCCATCACCCGCCGTGCCCGCGCTGTCGAGAACATGGCCTATGTCGTCGCCGCAAATTCCGGCGGCATTCATGGCATCGACATCCCCGCAAGTTCGACCGATGGTGGCTCCGAGATCGTAGACTATAAAGGCCATTTGCTCGCGCGCACGGGCGGAGGCGAAACCATAAACGCCAATGGTGCCATCAACATTGCCGCCTTGCGCGCCTATCGCCGCCGCCCAGGGATGGGCAACCTCTTGTCGCGGCACCCGATGGACCTCTGGGCGCAAAGCTATACCGGACAAATCGGCGCCGAACGCTCCGGCCTTGGCGACGGCACGGCTGCGCCCGCCCGCGACCATTACGTCGCCAGACAAGCCCGCATCATCGAAAAACTCGACAAGGCAGGCCTGATCTAGCCTTTGATCTGCGCGAGCAGGGCTTCAGGGCTTTCCCAGATCTTGCCGCCAATGTATTGGCCGATGGAATTGGTCAGTTCCTTATACTCGACGCTGCCATAAAGCCCGCACGTCAGATAAGGATCGCCCGCCATCAGCGCTTTGCAATCCTCCAGACTGTCAGCCAGAACCAGAAACACCGAGCCAACCAGCGCCGTCTTTCCCGGTTCGCGGATCGGACCGGCGGTCACATAGCGCTGCCAATGTTCCTCGACATGGTTCAAATGCCCAACCATATGGTCCAGCCGGAGATGGTCCGTGTCCGGCGCATCCGTGCAGATCACAAGATAACAGGTCTGCCCAAGCCGTTCGACCCTTTGTGGTTTCGTGCTCATACCGTCGCTCCTTGAAAAGCTTGAATACTGTCTGTGGCCGTACACATTTCGAGGCCATCCATCTCGGACAGCGCCCCCAGAATGCGCCGAACCGCGTGAATGCGAAACGGCTGGCCCGCCACATAGGGCGTCATCGTAAATGCAAAGGCGGATGCGCCCTCGATCTCATACCGGCTCACCTGATAGCGCGCCGCCTCGATAATCTGATCCGCCCACGCGTCTTCGGATTGCGAGCGATCAATCAGCAGCTTGAAATCCCCAAGCTCGCCCAGATGCGGCAAAGTCCAGACCGGCCCGTTCTTGGTCGCAAACGCCATTGGCCGCTGATCCGCCTCCCAGTCCAGACAGCTCGTAAAGCCCGCCTCAGCCAGAAGCTCCAGCGTGCGATAACTCTCATTGCGGGCCGGGCTCATCCAAGATGTTGCCTCCGGAAACGCAGCCCGCACCCGCCCAATCAGGGCGCGCTCATCGACCTCGGACAATCCATCATGATGGATATGCGCCGTAGACAGACCATGCGCGACCACTTCATGCCCGCCCTTACGCACAGCCTCGATCAGCGGCGGATACCGCTCGGCCACCTGCGCGTTGACCGCAAAACTCGCAGACACGCCCGCTGCCGCAAGCTCGCGAAGCAGCCGATAGGCCCCCACGCGATTGCCATAATCCCGCGTCGAATAATGCCGGAAATCCGGATAGGGCGTCTTCATTGCGCCGGGATGCTTGAATGGCGTCGCCGGCGGGTTCAGCGGAAAAAACTCAAGCGGAACAATGATCGTGACCAGACATTTCGCCCCGGACGCAAGCTGCAAAGCCGCCCGCCGATCAGCCGGTTCCCAACCATAATGCGGATTGTCCATCCCATGCTTGCGATGCGGATATGTCAGATAATCAGGTGGCAGGGGCATCGGTTTGCTCCTTAAACTTTATATCTGCGCATGGCATGACTTTGCCGAAAGCCTGTGCCCAGAGTGCTTCATGATGTTGCGCAATTTGATCAGCACTTAGCAACGCCGTATCGAAGGTGGCATGGGCGTCTTTTGCGACAATAATATCATAACCGCGATCTGCCGCTGTTCGAATGCCCGTATCAACGCAAAATTCAGTTTGCATTCCACAGATAACGAGCTTTGTGATTTCAAGTTCAGTCAAGACTTGTTCGAGCCCTGTCTCCGCGAACATGCCGCACCGTGTCTTGGCGACGATATGATCGCTTGGCAGGGGTGCAATTTGATCTGAAATCTGATGCCCTGCTGACCCTTTTTCCAGCGGGTGACCAGCACCGCCGTGATGCTGGATATATATGACATGGCTACCTGCCGAGCGCGCGCGTTTTGCGAGGGTGTTGATATTGTTCAGCAGATCGGCGTGACTAACGGGGCCGAATCCCTGGAAGTCGAACATGCCTTGTTGGACATCTATGATGACGAGAGCGGTACGATTGTTCATGGCGCAAACCCCGTGCCTCCCGTCGCAACGCCGCGCGCGTCTATATCGGCGAGCGTCTGATCCCAATAATTCGCGCGATAATATTTGGCAATCTCCGCGCCCGTTGCAAACCACACATCATCCCTGTGCGAACAAATATGCTTCAATATCTCTTCAAATGGACCGAGCCGGTGCGGTTGGCTCACAAGATACGCATGCAGTGGAATACACATCACCGTCCCCGACCGCGCGCCTTCTTCGAGCAGCTGATCAAAATGCCGGATCAGAACCTCCGTATACCGCGCCGGCGACCAGCCTTGGACCGAATATGCAATCACATCATTGACCTCGAGCGAATAGGGCATCGAGACAAGCTTGCCCGTTTTGGTCTTGATCGGCTGTGGCTGGTCATCTTGAAACAGATCGCACGTGTACCAGAAATCATTCTCGGCAATCAGGTCCAGCGTCTGCTCGGTATGGGTCAGGGCAGGGGCCAGATAGCCGCGTATCCGCTCGCCCGTTGCGCGCTCAACCGTTTCTCTACTGTCTTTCAGAACGGCCAGTTCCTGCTCGGGTGACATGCCATAGGAATAGCGCGTATTGTAGATTCCGTGCGAGAAAAACTCCCATTTGCGCGCCGCCACCGCTTCGATAATTTCGGGGTGATGGTCCACCAGTCCAATCGACAGCGAGATCGACCCGCGCAGATCATATTTGTCGAGCAGACCCATGAGCCGCCAATGGCCCACCGTATTGCCCCAGCTACGTTGCGAATAAGCGACAACATCCGGATTGCCCCGCGGCCAGGGCTGACGCTGGGCATTCGGCGGCGGGGTAAACTCGTAATATTCGATGTTCGGCGCAATCCAGAAAGCCAGCTTCTTGCCGTCCGGCCAGACAAGTTTCGGGCGTCCCTCATAGGGCCAGAAATCATAAAGGTTCGGATCCGCGTGCATTAGGATTTGTACTCGGAAATCGCGTCATACACCTCGCTGACCTCCACCACATCGGCATATTTGATCAACAGATCCGTCAGATTGGCAAAATGATAACTCTCATGCTTGTCCGCCACGCACTCAATCGGCACAATCGTCCGGTAGCCATAAGACAGGCTGTCCACCGCCGTCGCCCGCACACAGCCCGAGGTCGAACCGCCCGTCACAATCACCGTGTCGACCTTATGCCATGTCAGAAAGGAGTTGAGCGGCGTCTCGAAAAACGCGCTCGGCATCCGCTTTGTGTAGACCGCGTCCACCCCCGCATCAATCTCGAGCCGGTCGTCAAATTCGGTCCGCTCGGAGCCATATTTGATGTTTTGCAAACTGTCCGGCGTGTCCGTCCGCGTCCCCCAAACGCCCGCATCTGCGGCATTCTCCATATAGGCCACATGCGTCCAGATCACCGGCAATCCCTTGGCGCGGGCCGCTTTGGAGATGCCGTTAATATGCTCCATCTGCTGCGGATCGGTAATATAGGCCGTCTTGAACAGGTCCGGCCGTGTATAGGATTTTTGCGGGTCCACATTGACGATGGCCGGCTTCTCGCCAAAGCCGAACTTCGCCCGCGCCGGATTCGACCGCACCTCCTCAAAAATCTCCCGCGCCGTCTTGTCCGACAGCGTCATGGTAGGGTCAGCCAGCCTGCTCATACATTTGTCCTTATGCAGAAGAAGTTTCTCACCGCAAATGGTATATCCTTTACTCCCCGAGGTCCATAACGAATTTTCACCCTCTATGCCTTGACCTACAATCGCCGTATTCCTATATTTCTGTCATGACAGAAATGACCGCAACAATCGACAGGCTCCCGCTCGCCATCCAGCGCTTCATCCTGCAATGGGG
>CALLCD010000025.1 GCA_938049795.1 uncultured Hyphomonadaceae bacterium
CATGCGGCGGCGGGCAGCGTCGTCGTGCTCGATTTTTACGGCCAGCGCATACTGGATATGGCCCGCAAAGGCGCTATGGCCAAATCGCTCGAAGCAACCGGCGAGGGCATGGACTTCGGCTTCGATTTCTCCGCCGATGCAGAGCGCACCCTGTCAGACTTTGCAACCTCTGTCGGCGTCCACCTCGGCCCGCACCATTTCCTCGGCACATCGCACAAGGCCGGAGCCTATATGGTCGTTGCATCCTTGGAGATGTAAGGCAGGGGTGATCGGCGGGAACAGGCCCAAAAGGCGCGCGGTATCTTTGGCTGCTGGGGACGCATCCATTATTCCAAATTTAGCGCAACGCTCAGTATTTCGTGAAACCACTCAATCGGGTCTTCCGCACCCGCACCTTTTGCAAGCGGACCAGGTTCGTAGCCGGGTGAAGAAATGCCGCGCTGTACCTTCTCGCAAATCCAAACATCTTCTGTCTGAAAGTCGCCCGTTTCCGAAGGGTGCTGCGTCCAGTTGTCAGATGAGATGATGCCGGACGCTTTATCATATCCGGGGATATATTTCCGGACATCCAGAGATTGCCCGGGGCCCACCCAGTTCCGCACATCCATCCGGCAGCGGCCGGCACCCGTTGGGATCAGTGACGACACGCTAAACCCATAGGGCGTCGGGACAATCAGAGTTGTCGGAAACAGGAAATAGACACCGCCATAGCCCGCCGCTTCGGTGCCTTTCAGTGGCTTTGCCCCCTTCGCCTCTTTGCGAATTTTGCTTGGCAGCCGATGGCGCGCTTCCGTGTCCGTTGCATACCAGACCATATGGTCGCCCGCGCGCTCCCAGACATTCTGATCGGGCAATGGCCCCCCGAGTGTCTTCTCGTGCAAATAGGCAAGATGGTATCCATCAATGGCATTCTCGACGAATATCTTCCAATCGCATTTCATATCATATGTCAGAGAGGCAGCCTCGCGCAGATCTTTTGCCACTAGATCATGAGGCCATGCCAGCGCTTTGAGCGGTTCAATCCAAATGTCGAAATCTGCGCTTGGGTCGGGATTGGCAAAAACAAGTTCGCGAAATATGCCAAGCGCGGCGGGTTTGAGTGACAGGCTCACCCGATCCAGGTCTGGGAAACAGGTCGCCATATTTGGTGCGCCCCGAAGGCCACCTTCCAGTCCATACGTCCACCGATGATATGGACAGACGATACTCTTTCCTGTGTTTCCGGCAGGCGGCTCAAACAGCTCCGCGCCCCTATGACGACAGATATTATGCACCGCCAGCAGCGCGTCATCTTTCTGCTTGATAATGGCGAGCGCGAATGCACCTGCCTGAACCGTTTTGTAATCTCCCGTTTTTGCAAAGTCCGAACGGGTGCCGACGAAAACCCAGGAAGAGGCAAACAACTCCTCAGTTTCTCGAGAATGCCAAGTGTTACTGGTGTAGGCCTCTCTTGAAAGACGTTTGGAGTGCGACATCATTTGAACCTTCATGCTGTGTATCAACACAGACTACCAGATCAAGAGTGTTTCGTCTCTGCGACCAGACCCAGACATAAACGACCAGCATCATGCCAGATGACTCCGAAATCCATTCTTCGGCGCGGCGGGCTTCTCACAAAAATTCCGCAATATCCCCGAGCGGCTTTTTCTTCAGCGCATGTTTGGGCACCATCGCATCCTCGGCTGGATAGCCCGCCACCAAAACAAGAAACGGCTTTTCGGTTTTCGGCCGGTCGCAGAGCGTGTTGAGGAAGCTCATCGGGTTGGGTGTGTGCACGAGCGTGGCGAGCCCTGCGCGTTGGCAGGCGGCAATCAACAGGCCCGTGGCGATGCCGACGCTTTCATGGATGTAGTAATTCTTGCGGTCGTCGCCCGCGTCAACGCCGCCGCGTCGCTGGGCGAAGATGGCGATCAGCCAGGGCGCGATTTCCATATAGGGTTTGTCCGCATCCGTCCCAATCGGCGCCAGCGCGTCAAGCCATTCCTCACTGGCGCGACCGGCATAAAAGGACGCTTCTTCCGCCTCGGCCGCTTTGCGCACTTGCGCCTTTTTCTCCGCCGATCCAATGCACGAAAAAAACCAAGGCTGGTGATTGGCACCAGAAGGAGCAGTCCCCGCAGCGGCGACACACGCTTCGATAAGGGCGCGGTCAACGGGCCGATCAGAGAAGCTGCGCACAGAGCGGCGGCGCGCCATATCTTCGTGAAAATCCCGCGCGCGCGCCTGCATCTCGCCAATCGGATATTCGCGCCAGCTCGTCAGCGGCTCATGCGTTTCGGGCGATGTCTTCATAGCTCGCTCTCGTCCTCAATATCGTCCGCCGCCTGAACATCGCGCTGGACACGGTCACTGCCCAAAAGCTCATCCATCGCCAGCGCCGTATCATAGCTGACATCGGCCATGAAATGCAGCTGCGGCGTAAACTTCATCTCGATCTCGCGGCCCAGCCGTCCGCGCAGGAAAGCTGCCGCGCGGTTGAGCCCTTCGGCAACCTCCTTGGCGCGGACCGCCGAGCGGTCACCGAGCGGAATACAGAACACATTTGCATGGCGCAAATCGGGTGAACAGCGCACTTCGCCAATCGTCACCGACACGCCTTGCAGAGCCGGATCGCGAAATTCCTCGCGCGCCAGAATATCGACGAGGGCATGCCGGACAAGCTCGCCCGCGCGCAATTGGCGTTGGCTTGGCTCAAGCGAGCGGGGCGGGCGGGATTTCTTTCCCATGATGTGGGGCCTTTATAGTTGGGTTTTGGCTTCCAGCAGGGTCTGAAACGCCTGACGCTGATCGCTCTCTTTATCAAACCAGTGATCGGGCACAAGGAGTGTCGGGCTACCGTCGATTATGATGGCGAGGAAAGACCGCCCCCGACGCAGCTCCGAAATGGCCCGCCAGCCAATATGCGAGACGACATAGCCGCGCCGGACAATCAGCGCCTCCTCGGTGATGTCGAGCCTGGTGACCTCGGCCAATTCCTCACTGCGTCCATGAGTCTGGCGATAGGACCAGCGCATAAAGATCAGATACCATGAGATGCCCGCAAACGCGGCCACAAAAGCCGAAAGCAGCCAGATCCAATAGGTCGAAAACCCGGCATTGGCGAACTGCGCGCGGGTGATGACGGTGACGCCTGCCGAGATAATTGGCGCGGTCAGTCCGGCATAATACACCGTCGTTGGCCCCACGGTTCCCGAACGGGTCGTGCCGGTCAAGCGTTTAAGGTCTTTCTTGGTCAGCGATCCGGAAATGGACATCGGTTCAGACATTGCGGCTCCTCGGATCACTCCAATTTTGCCGGATACTACTCCAAACGTCTTTCAATTTCCTCAATCTGGAAGCATTCGATGCGGTCACCCACGCGGATGTCCTCATATTTCTCAAACGCCATACCGCATTCCTGACCATTAGACACTTCGGCCACTTCGTCCTTGTGGCGTTTGAGCGTCTTCAGATTGCCTTCATGGATGACGACATCATCGCGCAACAGGCGCACGCCGCAGCCCCGCTTGACGACGCCTTCGGTCATCCGGCAACCGGCCACTTTGCCGGTCTTTGTGATGTTGAAGACCTGAAGAATTTCCGCATAGCCAAGGAAAGTTTCGCGCTTTTCGGGCGCGAGCATGCCGGACAATGTGTTTTTCACATCATCGATGAGGTCATAGATCACCGAATAATAACGGATTTCAACGCCTTCCTGTTCGGCCAAATCGCGCGCCTGTTTGTTGGCCCGCACATTGAACGCGAAGATCGGGGCGCTTGAGGAACTGGCCAAAAGCACATCGCTTTCGGAGATGCCGCCCACCGCGCCATGAATAACATGTGCACGCACTTCCTCGGTCGAGATCTTGTCCATGCTCTGCGAGATCGCTTCAACCGATCCCTGTACATCGCCTTTGACGACAACAGGCATTTCCGAAGTCTGGACCGCGCCATCCTTGAGCCGGTTGAGAATGGTCTCGAGCGAGGCCCGTGCGGCGGCACCTGCGCGGCCTTGAGCCTGACGCTTCTGACGCTGACGGTATTCGGTAATCTCTCTGGCGCGCGCTTCGGTATCGACCACAACGAACGGATCGCCCGGATCAGGTGCGCCATCAAGGCCAAGCACTTCGGCGGGAAGGGACGGGGTGGCCTCTTTCATCTGCTGGCCGCGCTCATTAAACAGCGCGCGCACTTTGCCCCATTGGGCACCGGCGACAACAATATCGCCGCGCTTGAGCGTGCCGCGTTTGACGAGCACGGTGGCAACCGGCCCGCGTCCCTTGTCGAGCTGGCTTTCGACCACGCTGCCATCGGCTTCACGCGCCGGATTGGCTTTCAGCTCCATAAGCTCGGCCTGTAGCGTGATCGCTTCGGTCAGCTTGTCGAGACCTTCGCCTGTAATTGCAGATACGGCCACAGCCTGTACGTCCCCACCCATGGATTCAACCTGCACATCATATTGCAGAAGCTGGGTCAGCACATTGTCCGGCTTGGCGTCGGGCTTGTCGATCTTGTTGACGGCCACAATCATCGGCGCTTCGGCCGCCTTGGCGTGGGCGATGGCTTCTTGGGTTTGCGGCATCACACCATCATCGGCGGCGACCACAAGGATCACAATGTCGGTGACATTCGCCCCGCGCATCCGCATGGCCGAGAAGGCGGCGTGGCCGGGCGTGTCGAGCACGGTGATTTTCTCTTTGGATTCCAGCTGCACCTGATAGGCACCAATATGCTGGGTGATCCCGCCCGCTTCGCCAGAGACGACGTCCGTCTTGCGCAAAGCATCGAGCAGGGAGGTCTTGCCGTGATCGACATGGCCCATCACAGTGACGATGGGCGCGCGCGGCTTCATGTCCGCTTCATTGTCTTCGGTGCCTTCAAGACCAATCTCGACATCGGCTTCGGAGACGCGTTTGACAGTGTGGCCAAACTCGGTGGCAATCACTTCGGCCGTGTCCGCATCAATAATATCGTTCGAGCGCATCATTTCGCCCTGTTGCATCATATATTTTACAACATCCGCGACGCGTTCTTTCATCCGGCCTGCAAGTTCCTGCAAGGTGATGGTTTCGGGCAATTGCACTTCGCGGGAGACTTTCTCCACTTCGCTGGCACCGCCCGACATGCGGCGTTCACGTTCGCGTTCGCGGGCGCGTTTGAGCGAGGCGAGCGAGCGTTGACGGTCGCCATCATCGCCAAGCGCGGACGCAATGGTCAGCTTGCCGCGACGGCGTTTGGGTTCGCCGCGTGGTTTCGAGCCGCCTGAATTACGATTGTTGAAACTGTCTTTCTCGCGGTCGCGTTTGACCCGTCCGCCCATCGCTTCAAGCGCAGAAGGGTCTGCGGGCACGGCAGGGTCGGCGGCCGGTTTGCCGCGATCGGCTTTCGAGCTGCGCGCGCCTGCTGCGGCGGCGGCAGCAGCCGCTTCGGCCTGTTTGGCTTCTTCGAGCGCGGCGGCCTTGGCGCGGGCTTCGGCCTCTTCGCGCTCTTTTTCTTCCTGAACCTTACGCTCTTGTTCTTGCTCAAGGCGCTTTTGCGCTTCCTGAGTGCGCTGGGTGTCAGCGGCGCGTTTTTCCTGCTGGCTTTTCTGGGCGAGCAAGGCCGCTTTGCGCGCGGCAAGTTCAGCCTCGGTAATGCCAAGCTTGCGGGCAAGGGCAGCATCCGCAGATTCAGCCGGCTTGTCCTTACCCTTGGCCGCCCCACCCGGTGCCCCAACAAGGCGTCGCTTCTTCTTCTCCACGACGACCTGTTTCGAGCGGCCATGACTGAAGCTCTGGCGCACAGTTCCCGAACCCGATCGGGAGACCGTTAGCGGTTTGCGTCCGCCGCTTGAAGTGTTGCCTGTATCGTTGCTGTCGCTCATTACCACCAAATACCAGTTTGCTTTGGATTACACCATTTGCAATCCATCATATATTATTCAATCTTCGCCCCGCCTGCCAGTCCGCGTCAGGCACGGGCCGGAAGCCGGTCAGTCTTTTATAGTCCGCGCGCCATTTTCTGGAAAACGGACCACCTTCGATCAGCCCATGTATCACATGGTCACGCCCAAAGGCCATGCCCAATTCCGAAGATGTCAAACCGCCCGACACGAAGACCTCGCTATATAGGGCTTTTGCGAGGAAATACACCTTATTCCGGCCGTCATCTGCACTGTCACTTGCAGCGAGCAATGTGCCCGGGCGCTGTTTGCGCAAACTTGCGCGCACCTGATCAAAGCCGAGAATCACTTTTCCGGCCTTTTTCGCCAGGCCAAGCCGGTTCTGAAGCTGTTTAACAAGCAAAGCTTCAACCAGATCAGACAGGGCCGGATCAGACGTCGATTGCTGTTTGAACCCGCGTGAAAAAGTGCCCGTCCGCACCGCGTCATCGACACGCTCGCGGCTTGCCGTAATCCATACGCCGCGACCGGGCAGGCGGGCGGAAATATCCGGCACCACCGAGCCATCAGGCGCGCGCGCAAACCGGATCATCCGGGCCTGAGCCAGCCGTTCACGGCTCACCGCGCATTGGCGCAGCGGCGTGCCGGTCTCGTCTATGTCCGGTGCATCATCATTCTGTTTCAGGTGCGGCATCATCTGTGCCTTCCGTAACAGGGGCGGTGGTGCCCAATGCGCCCAGTGCCATCAAGGCACGCTCTTCTTCGGTCAGGTCCATTTCTTCGGTCAGTTGGTCTGCGGCCATTTTCGCCTGCAATTCGTCGAGCACCTCCTGCTCGATCCAGCCCGCAATGATCCGCGCTTTCATAATGAAAATCTGCGCGTCATCCTTGCGCATCGAGCCTTTTTTCAGAATGCCGTCGATAAAGACAGGCTTGCCATCGGGCCCGGGTTCGCGCCAGCCGGTGATGTCATCAGGCACAAGCCCGGCCACATCATCGACCGTCTTGATCTCGTTCTCGCCAAGCTTGACCGCAAAGCCGGGCGTCATGCCCTCAAGCTCCATCACGGCGTCCTCAACCCCAAGCTCCTTGCGGCGCGCATCCTGTTCGGCGGCAAGCTTTTCGAGATAATCCTGCCCACGCGCCTGAATCTCGGCGGCGACATCCTCGTCAAAGCCTTCGATCTGCATGAAGTCTTCCGGTGAGACATAGGCAATTTCTTCCACCGTCTCGAAGCCTTCAGAGGCGAGCAATTGGGCCAGCGTCTCGTCCGCATCAAGCGCCTTCATGAACAGATTTGTCCGCTCGATAAACTCGCGCTGATAGCGTTCGGAATCCTGGCTCTCGGTGACCAGATCAATCTGCCAGCCGGTCAGCTGCGAGGCGAGGCGGACATTTTGCCCGCGCCG
>CALLCD010000026.1 GCA_938049795.1 uncultured Hyphomonadaceae bacterium
CCCCTACCCCAACACATCCTTCACCCATGGCCCGAACGGCGAACTGCCTAGCATCGCCAATTGGGTTTTTGCGGAGACGTCGTTGATGGCCTCTTGCGGGCGGCGTTCGGGGTGGATGGGGCGGCGTAAGGGGCGTTGGCCGCGGGGCATGGCGATGATCTCGGCAATGGCGCGGGGGATGTCCATCGGGTCGGTCTCCCCGCCGCCGCCCTCGGCAACGCCCATGCGCGCGGTCAGTTGCGGATAGGCCGCAAGCGTCTCTTCGGGTGTGCGGTCCTTCAGCGCCGCTGACAAGGGCGCCTGATTGTTCCAAATTTTTGTCGGGTAACCGCCCGGCTGAATAATCGTCACATCAATGCCGTGCTGGACGGTCTCATAGGCGACCTGTTCGCTCATCGCTTCGAGCGCAAATTTGGTCGGCGAGTATTGGCCAAAGCCCGGGATCATCACGCGGCCAAGCTGCGAGGTGACGTTGAAAATCTGCCCCGCTCCGGCCTTGCGCATAGACGGCATCACCGCGCGCATCAGACGTTGCGGCCCGAAAACATTGGTATCAAACAGGAGCTTCGTCGCCTCGATGTCCTGTACTTCGATTGGGCCGGAGGTCGAAATTCCCGCATTGTTGACCAGCACATCGAGCGTCCCGCCCGCCGCCTCGAGCGCTGCAGCCACACCCGCGTTCACCTGCTCGTCCGAGGTCACATCAATTTCAAGCACGGTGATGTCGAGCCCGTCCGCGTCAGCCAGCGTCGCCAATTCATCCGCCTCGACACGCGGCAGATTGCGCATCGTGGCAAAGACTTTCGCGCCGAGGCGGGCATAATGCTCCGCGCCAAGCCGTCCGAACCCGGACGAACAGCCCGTGATCAGGATTGACTTGCCCGCAAGGCTCTCGCCCTCCGTTGTCGGTTGCGCCGCCGCACATGCAGTCACTGCCGCGCTCGCCATAGCCGCGCCCGCCATCAATTCGCGACGGCTCAGTCCTTCTCGCTTACTCATAATCTGTCCTTCCGTTTACGTCCTATCGCGCCTGAAGCGCCTTTTCGAGATACCCCGCGCGTGCCTCGGAAAAGGCATCGCATAGTTCGATTGTTTCAATGGTCTGCGCCAGCGCCCGCTCATGCCCGCTCGCCAGATCGCCAACCTCCGCAAAGAACGCCTCAAGCTCGGCAATCTTATCCGCCTCACAGAACACATTCGCAAAGCCCGGCGTCCGGCGACGCCATTGCGCCGGAATCTGGTCAACAAATTCAGCATAATTCGCCCGCAGCCAGTCCCATGTCTCGCCGCGCGTCTCAACCTGCTGCATCTGCCCTGTCACAAGGTCATATGTCTCGCGCGGGCCGAGCGTTCCGGCGAGCGCCATCTGGCGAACTTTCGCCGCTTCGGCCGCCGTTTTTACCTGTCCGAGCGCCACCGACCGCGCCGCATCAAAGCGTGGATTGTCCAAGTCTTCGCCCAGCGCCACGAGCTTGTCGAAAAAGGCTGGCCCGCCATCCTGCACACCGACAATCAGCGCATGTCCGTATCGGTCAGAGCCCAGCGCATCCGCATCCGGCGCCCCATCAAGCCCGATAAAGCGCGACGCATCGGTCAGCAATCTCGCCCGCACTTGTCGGTCCTGCGCGACGGTCGCAAGGAACCGCTCGATCCGTGCACGGATGACGATCTCATTATCGTCCCGGGCGTCCGCCAACTCTTCGAACCGCGCCTCGTAAAGCGATCCGGCAAAGTCGCGGAACGTCGTGCCGCCGCCCACAATGTCCTTGCGCGCAGCATAACGCTGCAAGGCTGCCATCGGCGCGACCGCCACTTGCCAACTCTCATGCTGCGCGGCAGCTTCAAGCACCCGCAACAGGGAATTGGTATCGACTTGATCGGCCTCGAATGCTGCCACAACGCTATCAATCGCCGAGAGGGCCTCGCGCTCGGTCAGCCGGTCGAAATGATTGATCAACCTGTCCCAATCATCCGCAGACAGGTTCCAGCGATAGTAGCCCGCCCCGCCCGCATTCGGCATAATATAGGTCGCCTCGCCGTCAATGCTGATGTCGAGCGTGTCGTCACGCATAATCTTGCATATCCGCTCGCTTGGCTGTCCGGCGCGTCCGACCCGGATGCAGACCGGGATTGCCCACCGCGTTCCGCTTTCAATCTGTGAGCCAAGCGGCCGATAGCGGGCCTGCCCAAGCGTCACCGACATCGACCCCGCCAGCGCAGATGTGTCTACACTGACGAGCGGCACGCCCTTCTGCTCGATAAAGCTGCGGAACACTTCGGTCATAGCCGGCTCATTCGTCACCTCGCCAATCACCTCGTAAAAGTCCGGACTGTCTGCATCGCTATCGACGAACTTCGCCAGATATTGCCCCAGCGCAGGCCTGAACACATCCGCGCCAAAATAGCTGTCCGCCATCGCAATCACCGCCATGCCCTTGGAATAGGTAATCCCGTCATAGGCGTTGCGAATGTCCTCATTCCGATCAATCGGTTCGCGCACCGCCCGCGTCGAGACGAGACTATCAAGCCCCATTGTGCCGATGGCCCGCGCAGTGGCATCAATCCAGTGGCCATTGTCCGGCTCAAGCTGCGAAAGCGCCAGCGGCGTGCCCCACGTCGCAAAGGCTTCCTTCAGCCATAGGTCATCCCACCAGGGCGGGGTCACCAGATTGCCAAACCACATATG
>CALLCD010000027.1 GCA_938049795.1 uncultured Hyphomonadaceae bacterium
GGGGTAGATGTCTGCGAAGGCTTTGCCGACATCTTGTGTGAAGTCGAAATCGGCTTGCCAGTTGCCGGTGTCGTGGCGGTCATAGAAAATGCCGCCGGTGCCGCGTGGTTCGTCGCGATGGGCGAGGTGGAAATACTCGTCACACCAGGCTTTGAACTTTGGGTAATAGGCAGGATCATGCTTGTCGCAGGCGGCCTGCATGGCGGCGTGGAAATCGACCGAATCTTCGAAGGCGGGATCGCGCTGATAGGCCAGAAGCGGGGTGAGGTCGCCGCCGCCGCCAAACCAGGCTTTGGAGGTGGCGATCATGCGGGTGTTCATGTGCACGGCCGGAATGCGCGGATTGGTCAGATGGGCGATGAGCGAGATGCCCGAGGCCCAGAATTTGCCATCATTTTCCTCGGCGCCGGGGATTTGCTTGCGGAACTCTTCGGAAAATTCGCCATAGACAGTTGAGGTGTGGACGCCGACTTTTTCGAAGACGCGGCCCTTCATCATGGCCATTGTGCCGCCGCCAAGGTCTTCGCTGCCGTCTCCGCGGGTCCATTTGGTGCGCTCGAATGTGCCGGATGTGTCGCCGTAGAGTGATGGATCTGCGGCGGTTTCGATGGCTTCGAAGCGGGCGATCAGGTCCGATTGGAGGGTCTGGAACCATGTTTCGGCGCGGGCTTTTTTGTCAGTGATGTTTTGCGTTGTCATGGGGCTTTATTGAACCGAACGGGACCGGAGTGCAAGCGGCTCTCTTGCCACGCCCGCTTTGGCGCGCTAACGCGGGCGAACGGGGCGCTGCCTTTGCGGCGTTGCGCCGCAATACAAGGGCGTGCACTTGGTGTATTTAAGGCCGAAGACTGCTGAAGAGGAATAGGTGCGTCATGAGCGATATGACCGAAACCGCTGACGAGACGGTTGACGAAGACAAGCGCGATTTTATCCATATCGCGTCGGGTATGATGGCCCTTGGCGGGGCCGGGGCTGTGGCATGGATGTTTGTCGATCAGATGAACCCTGCGACCGACACGCAGGCCGCATCGAGCCTTGAGGTCGATATTTCGAAAGTGGCCGAGGGCGGCGAAATCCGCGTTCTGATTGGCGGCAAGCCGTTTTTCATTCGCCACCGCACGGCGCCGGAAATTCTTGCCGCGCAGACGGGCGATATCTCGAAATTGCCCGATCCGGAAGAAGACACAGACCGCTTGCGCGCTTTGCCTGATGGCAGCTTTAATCCGGCCATTCTGGTCACATCCGGTTCGTGTACACATCTGGGCTGTGTGCCGGTGGGACCGGGCAATAATACGGGCGATTATGGCGGCTGGTACTGCCCCTGCCACGGTTCGCACTATGATACGTCTGGCCGCATCCGTAAGGGGCCAGCGCCGAAAAACCTTCCAGTGCCGGACTATGAATATGTGTCCGCCTCTGTCATCCGCATTTCGCTGTAGGGGACCTTTGCCATGAGCGATCATCAATCGACTTACAATCCACAATCCGGTTTCGAAAAATGGCTCGACCGCCGCCTGCCTATTGTGCGGCTTGCCTATGATAGTTTTGTGGACTTTCCGACGCCGAAGAATCTGAATTACTGGTACACATTTGGCGGCATTCTGGCCTTCTGTCTTGCGACGCAGATCCTGACCGGTGTTGTGCTGGCGATGCACTATACGCCCTCGATTGAAGGCTCGTTTGCCTCGGTTGAGCGGATTGAGCGCGATGTGCCGTTTGGCTGGCTGTTGCGCAGTATCCATGCCAATGGCGCGTCGATGTTCTTCCTGGCGGTTTATATCCACATGTTCCGCGGGCTTTATTATGGCTCTTACAAGGAACCGCGCGAAGTGCTCTGGGTGCTTGGCTGTGTGATTTTCCTTCTGATGATCGCGACCGCGTTCCTTGGATATATGCTGCCTTGGGGACAGATGTCTTTCCACGGCGCAAACGTGATTACGGGTCTGTTCGGGGCGATCCCGATTGTCGGTGAGCCGATCCAGACCTGGCTTCTCGGCGGGCCGTCGATTGGCAACCAGACGCTTCAGCGCTTCTTCTCGCTGCACTATTTGTTGCCGTTTATCATTGCCGGTGTTGTGATCTTGCACATCTGGGCGCTGCATGTGCCGGGCAATGGCAACCCAACCGGCGTAGACGTTAAGGATGTCAAGAAAGACACGGTGCCGTTCCACCCGTATTATACGGTCAAGGACGGGTTTGCGATTGTGGTCTTTATGATCCTGTTCTCGGTGGTTGTGTTCTACTTCCCCGCAGCGCTTGGCCATACGGACAATTATATCGAAGCCAATCCGCTGGTGACGCCGGCGCATATTGTACCTGAATGGTATATGTTGCCGTTCTACGCGATTTTGCGGGCGATTACGTTTGATATTGGTCCGATTGACGCGAAGCTCCTGGGTGTGATTGCGATGTTCGGGGCGATTGCGCTTCTGTTCGTCCTGCCATGGCTCGACACGTCGAAAGTCCGCTCGATGCGGTATCGGCCGACGGCGCGGTATTTCTTTATCGGCTTTGTGGCGTGTGGCCTGATGCTGGGCTGGTGCGGGGCGAAAGACCCTGATGAGGCGCTGCCCTATATGAAGCTCAGCGCAGATCAGCTGGTTGTTGAATACACCGATGTGAACGGCAACCCGGCGCAGCAATTCTTTGATGATTATGATCTGGCCAAACAGGCGCTTGAAAACCAGCCGGCATCGGCGGCGGCATCTCTGGGTGTAAAGAAGGGGGATGCGATCCGGTTTATCCACCTCGCGCAATTTCTGACACTTTACTACTTTGCCTACTTCCTGCTGATCGTTCCGGCGCTTGGCTTGCTGGAGCGGCCCAAGGACGAGCCGGACTCGATCCACAAATCTGTGCTCAAGGGCAAATCGAAATCGACAGCTCCCGAAGCTGTGGCTGCGGAATAGGAGAGGGCAGATGAACATGCTTCGCACACTTACACTCGCAGCGGCCGCTCTTGGTCTGGCTTTCTCCGCACAGGCGGCGGGCGGGCAGAAACATGCCGAACCGCC
>CALLCD010000028.1 GCA_938049795.1 uncultured Hyphomonadaceae bacterium
GGTCGTGTGGGCCAGGCCGAGGATGTTGCCAATCACGCCGCCTTCCTCTTGTCTGACAAGGCCAGCTGGACGACGGGTGCGGTGCACGATGTCGATGGCGGCGTTATGGCAGGACGGGTCTGATCCCCCCAGCCTCTAAAAAATAGAAGCAAGACCAGAAAACGAAGAACGGGCCAATTCTCTGGCCCGTTCCTTTTTTATGGATGTGCCGGTTGCGATGCGGTGAGAATAGCCTCTGCCCTGCGCTTCATCTGCCCTTCCAGCACCGCAAATTCAGGCTGAGCCCGAAAGGCTTCCAGGTGCGGGACCGTTAACGTATGAAGGAACACCAATCCCTTGGCATTCGCTTCTTCGAAAATCTCGATGGCGGCCGGAAAATCATCTTGAAGAACGGCATAGGACAAGGCCGCCGCATATGAACTCGCTGTCGCAAGATCACGATGATCATGAGTCTCGTAGTATGTTGCAAGCTTGGTCATAACGAACTGCAGGAGATCATCATTCCGCCCGTCCAGGACCGCAGCGATAAGCGTGCCCGTATAAATGTTATTTGGGTTGAGATTGTCGGTTTTGAGAAAATCTAACGAGTCCGCCTGCTCCTCGATATGAGCTATGAGATGATCAGCATCGCCGACGAAATATAAAGCCAATTTGCTTGAGAGATATCCTGGCAATATGTCGGCGTATTCTTTAGCAAGCTCCTTATTGCCAGCTGTCGCCGCCGAGATGGCCTTGAGCGCCTCATGCGGCGCCGATGCAATTGAGAGCTCATAGGCCCCCAATGAGCGATACAACCACGAAATATTCCAGCGCGCTGCAAAATTTGAGGGCTGCTCCTCCAGCACATCTCGCAACAACGCCAATGCCTGTTCCTGTTCGTTGGTTGCCATCAGCAAACGTGCCATAGCCGTTTGGGCCACCGGATTTCCTTCATTCCATCGGATATTCCGGCGCGCCGTGGCGATTGCCGAGTTCAAATCACCAAGATTATAATAAACCCAGCTGAGGCCTGCGAGCATATCAACAGAAACGGGATCCAGTCTGAGCGCTTCCTGATAAGCGTTCAGCCCCTCTTCAAACCGCCCGCTTATTTCCAGAATGGAGGCCCGTTCTCTATACGCAAGCGCATAATTAGGCCCGGTTTCGATCGCTCTGTTGAGAAGCTCAATGGCCATTTCAACATGCCTGTCCTCTCGGCCATCAATGGGAATCAGAATTCCCTCCGCCGTCAGGGCTTCGGGCGTATCTGGTCCCAGGATCTGCATTTGCCGCAAAACACGCTTCATTCTGGGCACGTTGTCCCGCAGGCTCAGGCTGCCATAATTCACATCGGCCCAGTAAGCATCAAACAGCCCAGCATAAGCAGGCATATAGTCCGGCTCGACCTCAACGACGCTTTGGAACAGGTCAATGGCCTCGCTGATCTTTTCAGGTGTCCGCAATTCAAGAAGTCCGCGAGCCGTCAAATAGTCCTGCGCCGCAATATTGGAAATAACATTCGGAGAAAATGAGCTGGCCGACAAGCCCAGAGTGTTCGCCACGCTCAACGAAACGTTTGCCGCAACCGTCAATTGCTCCTGATTTTGCTGCACGCCATCATCTGAGAACTGATACCGCTTTGACCACAGAATGAGTTCGCTGTCAGCATCGATCAGTTGAACGGTGATGTCCGCCCGCTCGCTGCGCTGTTGGCAGCGGGTTTCTACGCGATATTTGACCCCGAGGACCTCATCAATTTCGTCGGTGCTGAACCCGCGCGTGCGGACACCGAACGCCGATGCACGGGAAATCACTTCAATCTCTTCAATCGCGCCTAGAAACGCAATCGCCTCTTCGGCGACCGCGGCTGCACATAATTCCAGATTGACCTCCGCCGCGCCATTCGTCTCAGCGGGCAAAACAGCAATCACAACGCGGCGTTCCAAAGGAGCTGAGGCATTTTCACCCGTCGGGATAACACTGGCTTCCCCACTGCTATCCAATGTCGCTGGCGAACCAGGTGCCGCAAATTGATAAGCCACAAAAAGGAGGCCGGACAGAACAACGGCGAACACCAAACCCAAAGCCATAACATTCGGGCGTTTCAGCAGAACCGCCGCGGGTCCGGTTGCTGCGGGGGCGTCAGAAAGCTCAGCCGGCCCCTCTTCCTGATCGCTTTCCACCACGTTTCCAACAAACTGGAAGCCCTGATTGGTGAGCGTCTTTATAAATCTCTGGGTCTTGCCATCGTCACCGATTGCAAGACGGGCCGCACTGATTCGGTTGTCCACAACACTGGGCGACACATTTCTGGACAGCCAGACCTCGGCCAAAAGCTGCTCACGCGTAATCAAAGTCCCATGATTCCTGACAAGAACCTCAAGCACAGCGAAGACTTGCGGCTCCAGACTGACCCGACGCCCACGCCGACGCAGGACCATCCGGTCCGAGTCAAGTTCATATACGTCGAAGCTATACTTCATCTTAACCGCTATACCTCTACTGAGTCGCCTTCGCCCGATCCCGATCAAATTCGGCTAACAGAATTGTGAATTTACCTGCTAATCATGAAACGGAACCCTTCAAGGGTCTACTATAGATCATATCTGAAGATCAATCTTTCAAAATTCAAAATATTTATATTTGAATATTTTCAACGTACTACGTCTTCAGTTTTCTAAATATGATCTGAAGGAAGATTCTGCACCGTTCTTGTTTTGCGGCTCAGCACTGAATCCGCCACATTGATCCCAGAACACAGGAAGGCCCCACCAAGAACGGTGGCGAGACTCCTGACAAGTTAGGATTTTGAGCGAATGCATCAATCTAGGGGAATACGATCATTTCAGCATGCGGCGGTGCAATGGACATGCTCGGCCAGCATGGGGGTCCTGATCTTGGCATTGTCAGCATGTGATGACAGCCTCGATATCTCCTCAACCATCTCACCCGACAGGCTGGAAATCGAGACTTTGGATACTTCGGGCGCTGGCATAGAGCTTCGTCCGGAGCACACCGCACTCCTCATCGTCGATCCCCAGAATGACTTTCTCTCCTCAAAGGGCGCCATATGGGGGCTTGTCGGCAAAACTGTTGTCGAAAATCATGTCGTCGCAAACCTCTCAAACCTCCTGAAAACGGCGCAAATTGTCCAGATGCCGGTCTTTGTGGCGCCGCATCATTATCATTCCGCCATCGAGGAGGAACACGCCCCCGCGCCCCGGTCTGCTTCAACGCCGCCCAATGACAGCTTTGATGCTGCCCATCTGTTGAATTTCGACGATATCGACGGCTTCAGAGCCCGCTGGCATGACGATCTAGCCCCATCATTCGCCGCATCAAATATTGAAATCCTGTCCGATCATCGTCTGGATCAACCCGTCGCAGATCACCTAAAGCGAAGCCTGCGTAACCTGGGAATTTCAACGATAATCCTTGCAGGAGTGCCAGCCGACCTGTGTCTGAATGATCACCTTCGCGTGCTTATCGAAGACGGATTTGAAGTCATGGTCGTCACCGACGCAACCGCCGGTGTCGTCACACGCGACTATGATGGAAACCAGATTGCTGCGGAATATTTTGCAACAACCGCGACCGCTACAGCCACCACCACAAACACAATAGCGAAAATTCAGTCCGCCTATGACCCCCCACTGACCTTGCAGCCGCCCTGACCCGCCAAACGCCAAACCACTGCACCCGAGAAACCACATCTAGCGAGGATTCACCATGTCTACACAATTATCTCCCATCCAAGACGACAACACTGCTTCAGTCAGCCGCGCCAGACCTTCCAATGGAACCGTTACAACGCTGCACCCCACCTCGAGCAACCTGCAGAACAAGCAAACACCCGTCACCGGCCCAGCGGACTCCCATCTCGACTTCTCTGGTCAACAGGTACACGTTCAGGTCGTCGAGCGCTCGCAAGCCATTTCCGAAAATTTCTTCATCGACGCCTATGACAAGATCATCATCCCGTTTTCGGCACTGAGCATCGCCTACAGCGTGGACGGTCGGTCCAACACGATCGACCTCACCCCAGGCCAGGGCCTCTTCATTCCCGCCGCTGTGACCGAAATGGACATTACCGGCATCACTTGCGAAGAGTACCTGATGCTTGATGTGGACGCCGAATTGCGCAAATCAGCCTGTGCTGACTTCGCTCATTCGCTCGAGCATATGAGCACACGTTTGACAATTCTGGACGGCACGCAATATCTGCTGAAATTCGCGCAAACCGCCCGTCGCCTCCTGCTCTCACCGTGCGGACAAAGCACCAAGACCGTGCAAGCCATCGGGTTCATGGCCGTCATCGAGACACTGTTCACCATGCAGTCACGCGCCAAAGTCTCCACGCGTCTGACATCAAAAATGCTGGCCGGCGTTGACGAGTACATCAAGGATCATATCGACGAAGCCCTACGCCTTCAGGATCTCGCCTCCGTATGTGGCATGTCCACGCATCATTTTGCACGGTCGTTCAAAGCGATGACGGGCCGCACACCTTATCAGCATATTCTCGACAAGCGTGTCATGATCGCAAGACGTAAACTGGTCAGCTCGACATTGAGCATTGCCGAAGTTGCCTATGATACCGGCTTTTCGTCCCAGTCACACATGACCGAAATCTTCCGCCGCATGATCGGCGTAACTCCGGGAAAAGTCAGAGATCAATCAATGGAGCCGAGCATCAACTAAGACGTCGAGCCCACCCAATAACCCTCTGGCCTTCTACGGCTCTCAAAATAGAGACACCTACTCTTTGCCGCCCCCCTTGGCAAAGAGCCCGCCCCGGCCAACCAACACCAACGAAACCTGATCGCCGCTCAACCAGAATGAAAAACCGACCAATATATTCCGTATACTAAGTATTTTTTTCGAGAACGAAACCAGCATGCTCGAAATCTGATACCAGCCGATTCTGAATATATACCTTATAGATACATTATATTGAACAAGTCTCAAAAGGAGATACCAGATGCCGCAAAAAGCCGCCCATACCGCCCAGCCTCCCAAACAGAAGCCACACATATTCACCCTCAATCCAGTTCTGATCATTATGCTTTTTACCGTTTCACCACTCGTAACGGGCCTCCTGATAAATATGGGCTAAAGGACCACACCCTAGCTAGAAATTTGGCGCAGAAGCCGAGAATCCAAAAAATTCGCATACAGAATATAAAACCCCGCAACGCAGCATCCATCACAAGATCCGTAATCTAATACGCGGCAGCTTTTGAAATACCCATCACTCTTTACCCTGTACATAAAACAGGCGGGATATCCGCCCAACACGTAAAGAGGTCAACATGAAATCCATCGTCAAAATAGCAATCACGGGACTAGCCCTTGCCATTGCGCCAGCATGCGCAGCCCAGCCATCCTCCTCAAACCCGGCTTACGCAGATCCCGAAACACCAGCCCTCCCATTAACACCCATGACGGTAACTCATTCAGACACGGCCCTCGTCGTCATTGACCCTCAAGTCGACTTTCTCAGCGAAACCGGCGTGGCCTGGGGTGCAGTTGGCCCAAGCGTCACAGAGCACAATGTGGTGGACAATCTCGAAGCCCTCTTCGCTGCAGCAAGCGAGGCGGAGATGCTGACATTCATTTCGCCGCACTATTATTATCCCCATGATCATCATTGGGCATTTGAAGGCCGGCTCGAACGCCTGATGCACAGCATCCATATGTTTGACCGTCCGGGCGCGCTTGATGTCACAGACTTTGATGGGTCGGGCGCCGACTGGATGCCGCAATACAAGCAATACATCAACTCCGACAACACAATCGTCTCGTCACCTCACAAGGTTTACGGCCCCGAGCAGAACGATCTGGTCCTCCAGCTGCGCAAACGTCGCATCAACAAGGTCATCCTGTCGGGCATGTCGGCAAACCTGTGTGTACAGGCGCACATGCATGAGCTCCTCGAGCAAGGTTTTGAAGTCATGGTCGTTCGCGATGCAACCGCGGGTGCCATTGTGCCCGAAGGCGACGGCTATCTGGCAGCCCTGATCAATTTCCGGTTCATGGCCAGCGAGACCGTCTATACCCAAGACGCCGTCCAGCGAATCGCAGCATCGGCTCAATAGCACCACACAACTGGAAACTGAGAACCCGAAACAGCCCTGGCCCCAAATGTCGCAAAGTGTTCTATCGCTCTGCCGAGATTTGGGGCTTCCCTGTGCTTACGAGGCAAAATCACCTGCAACACAAATCTCAATCCCCCCCAAAACCACGGCCGCAAGCGACGCACAGCATCCAAAGCACAACAAAATCGGCCCATATGGGCAAATGTGTCAAAAAGAAAAGGAGAAGAGACCATTCACGGGAGGTATCGGGGCAAACGCTCGCGGCGAATGGTCTCTGAGTTCATCGACCGGTGTTTGTCGATAACCAATCATTAGCACTCATCAATCCAGCAGGATTGCAGATTTCAAATTCTGTCAGATTACGTGCGCCCAGCTAAAAGGGGGCATCTCAAATGATAGGGCAAAGCCTGTCTCTAATGACCATCACGGCCCGGCAGATGCGGAACCGGCAACTCTTCGCTCAGATCGGCATCTGTTTCGTCAAGCTCCGGTTCCGGCGGTAGAGGCGGCGGCGTCAGAAAATCTGCGCCGACGGCCATACCGATCTGCGACCGCGGGTCCCCTTGCGGACGGCCAATCTCGTCAGCCGCGCGATCTGCATCAAATGTCGTAGGATCAATCACGTTCGGCGTAATCGCCTGAAGCTCGGACAATGCTGTTCTGCCATCTCTGTGTCCCCTTGCGCCCTGCCGGTCCCGTAAACCACCAGGCTCCGCATTGCATTGAGGTCGGTTACGATTGGCTTCGAGCAGGCAAGGATCGTCCCCTTCTACATCTGCGAATGAGTAGCCAACCGGGCCGTCACCCGAGGGTATCTGCTCGACCTGAAACAGCTCCGGTGGATAGGGCTTGTCTTCGCCACGTTCCACTTGCCTCCCTTCAGAAGGCCCACCCGCCTCGATCACAGGATCACTCATGGCACAGGCAGACAGCATCCATAACGCCGCGCAAATGGCCACAAATCTATCCTCGCCCGTCTTCACAACATGTCCTCCTTCACCCTCGCCGTCTCTAATATCCTCTTTGGGTTATAACCACAGTGGCGCATCCGCCAGCCACAGCACAGCCCGTCTGGGTCACACTATACTCCAAACCGGCTCCCTCCTGAACAAGCTCCACCGAGAGCCCTTGACCGTTCTGGATAACATCACCCTTATTGGAGTGACCTTGCTGGTCCAGCGACACGAAATTCTCCTCACCAGCCTGATTGACATGAGCCTCGTGGTCATTGCCGCTCTGGGTGATCGAGGCATAATTTCCCCCCTCACCGAGAACCATAGACGCAATATTTTGCGATACAGTTGCCGAATTTCCGCTGCCGCCCTGATGCACCACAGCGACATTTTCATTCTGGCCGCTTGCCTCATTAATCTGTTCAAGGAAGACGAAATTACCGCCTCCGAGGCTCCGGCTGGAGAAACGGTTGCGTGCGGCTGCGCCCCGCAAACTGCGCTGGGTTGCCAACACGGTATTTTCACGTCCGTCCGAGGAGATGCTCGACACGTTGCCACTGCCATCCTGATCAACAATTGTCTTGTTTCCATTTCCCTTCTGGAAGATTTCCGAAGAGTTTGATACGGCCTGCGCCAATGCCGACAATCCGCCACAAGACAGCAGTGCAATAGCGGCAGCAAACATCATCTTATACATCAGTCTCATAAAACTCTCCTATCGCTGAAAAAGCCCTGACGCGATTGGGCACACGCCAGGGCTTTCCCGCATTTACACCTCTACTGAGATGTTGCTGCGACGTTGTTGTATCCAGACTGGACGATATATGACGCGTTCAGATCACCATATTCCTGAGTGATCGTCGCATCATTGCCCCAACCATACTGATCGATATTACCGATGTTCTCGTTGGAGTACTGAGCAATCAGAGCAGTGTTCCCTTCGCCAGTTTGCTTGATGTACCCATCATTGTAGTCACCAAACTGCTCAACAGCCGCGAAGTTTGCATCACCGCCATAGCCGTCCTGAAGGATAAGGCTGGTATTGCTCTCACCTTCCTGCCAGCTAACAGCAACATTGTCCGCACCACGCTGGTCAATCGCCGAGACATGGTTGTCGCCATTCTGATAGGCCACAGCCTCACTGCGTACGGCTCCAGAATAGTAGTCATTACCAGCCTGGTTGATCAGCACAGAGTTGCCCGAACCGTACTGCTCCGAGGTCGCATAGTTCCCATCAGCCGCGCTAAGGGATCTGTCCGACACTTGGTGGATCTCAACAATATTCGTAGATTCAGGCCCCCTCAGATAATCCTGATAGGTATCCGCATTGTTGTTGCCACCATCCTGATCAATAACCGCAATATTGGTTGGGTTTTGAAAAGGCGCTGCCGTCGGCCTGAAGTCACCTTGGTAAACTGACGCCGTATTTCTGCGACCCTGCTGGCGAATTTGCGCCAACCCTTCATCAGAATATGCCTGATCAACATACGCATCGTTCCGGCGACCATCCTGCAGAATACGCGATTCTTGCAGGAACCGGCCCGGATGATCGGTTGTATTTCCGGCAAAAAGCCCTTCAAGCTCGGCTTGGCTGGCAATTTCTTTGCCCTCCATCCGCTCAAAATCGAACTTCTTTTCGCTAATATCGGCAGCTGCGCCAAAGGCGACAGATGCAGCAAGTGCAGCCGATGCTAATAGTTTGAGTTTCATTACAATACTCCTGAGTTGCATGTACTTCCGAAAAGTACTACTTAGTCAGGCTCAGCATTATTGCTGAACCCCGAGAAGGAACACGGTTCCGAGCTTCGAAATTCGAGCCGGGTTCCTTCTCACCCTTCTCCACAATTCTGCGGATGGGATTCTGGTGACGACCTAATTCTCTGAAATACGAATTAGCCGCCAAATTCCTAATTGGTTCCGTCTACTGTCCTCCACTCGAATGCAGCAAAACCATGTTTGCAGCCGCCGCAGGGCTGTTGGCCCCGGCCAATTCATCCGGCCGCACGCCAGCAGATGCCAGCACATCACCCGATTTACTTTTCGCCATCCTGACATCCGTGATCTCTGGAGACTCTGCTTCGACAAGCGGGACGTTGGGATACATGTGCGATCTCGCCAATAGCGATTGCTGATCCAGTGGGCTCAGCAATGACGTATCGACATCGCCCGACACGGGAGCGGGAGTCCCGCGACGCACGACCCTGCCAGATGTCACATTGCGCGCCTGACGGGTTGCCGCAACGGGTGCCCGCGGCTCGGCCCGCGCCTCGGTCCGTCGCGGTTCCGCACTCACGTGCCTCGCAAGCGCATATTGGGCGCGCCGACGCGCATCACGATCATGATGTGCCTGATAAAACTCCGCCGGCAGTCGGCCATCATTCGAGGCTGGCGCATGTGGGGCGTAATTTTCGCGATAGTGCTCGATTGCCGCAACACCAGCGGTCTCATCTTCAAACCCCCAGAGGCCAAACTCCGCTCCCTCGACAATCAATCCGTAAACGGCCTTTTCGAGCGCTTGGCGCACCGCCATATGGCGCGGCTGGTTAAGGGTGATCCCCGCCTCCGCCTCAAGCAATCTTTGAAAGGACACGAACCGGAAGGCATCGCCCTGCAAAGCAATCGACGCAACACGCTGCTGGGACGTGATCGACATCAGGACTTCACCTGTCTTGACGCTGACCGCCCGAAGATAGACCGACACAGAATCCTCGCGATACTGGGTCGATCCGCCAATCCCCAGATATCGCGCGCCAGCCCCGCCGGTTCTCGTATTTGTATCGTATCCCGTAATCGCACCTTCAATCAGCACGCCCGCAAACTTCAGCGCAGGCAAAGCATCCCGGTTCAGCTCCGTCTCGCCAAGATAGCGGGCCCGCATCTCCTGCACGATCTGGCGTTCCTTTATCAGATTGCCAAGATTTTCGCGCTCGATGACATCGAACCAAGACCGGTTTCCTGCATCATGCAGCGCCTTGATGAGGATCGGGGTTGGCGCCTGGGTGACAGCGCGCGAAAGGGTTTGCCCGCCATCGTTCGGCTTGAACGCCCCCGTCTCATCGGCGATGCCATACACCGCAACAGTGATGCTTTGATTTGGACTCGGAAGCCAGCGTAGCGCATGCCCGGTGACAGATTCCGGATTGATTTCGGCATCCGACATTTTCATCTGGGGCGCAAAACCCGGCGTTGCGCATGCCCCCAATAACAATGCTGAAACCACACCGAGTGTGATCGTAAGTATTCTACTCATTTGTGTCCCCTCATCGGATAGAGATCCGGTGCGTTTAAGTCAGCTCCCAGTGGCGAAAATTGGCAGTACGATTGTCGTTGTTGCCCCCAAGGTCAGATCATCAACAGTGATCGTAACGCTATCGAGTCCCCGCACGAAATTGATGACTTGGTCATCAAAAGCGATCGTCCCCTGATCCTGCGGGTCTTCTCCAAAAATAGCTTCCGTCACTTGGCCCGCTAGCCCCGAAAGCAAGCGGCTTTGCAATTGGCGGAGAAATATTTCAGACTGCGTTTGTTGGTCTTCCGGTTCCTCAGGCGCCTCATACCCGTTCTGGGAATTGGCAACGCCAAGCAGATGCGCCGAGTTAAACGGATTGCCTCCAAATGAAGGATTATTTGGCTGATAAACCAGTTCTTGTCCCGCCGCTGAACTTGCAAGAACAGCGGAAGCACAAACGGCAATCAATACTTTACAATTTAACAATGTCCCCTCCGTATGATAATTATACTTACACACTTGGCTATATCTGTAACACCATGTGCAATAACAATAATTTATATTTCGAAGTCCGTTGTATAACGTTCATCAAATCTTCATTAGTCAACGGAAAAATGAAAATTTGTTCAATAATACACCTCTCAGGAGATTTTTATTGGCAAAATATGCAATTTTTCTCCTTTTAGGAGAATTATGGCAGCAAGTATAGTAAGGTTAATGAACGAAATGCTTCGCCCAGCTGCGCCCCGCCAGATGTCATTTGCAGCCGGCCCCAACGGGGCAACTCACACGCGCACCGGCTTAAGAACGCACATATTCTCGCCAAAACTTTACGCGAAAACAGTCTAAATTCTACGCACCCGGCCCACAATCTATGCAACCTAGAGGCGGATTCGGACCAAAGCCAAGCGCATGGTTGAGATTGCGCAGCGCCGTGCGCACGCCCTCTTCGAGCACCGGATGATAGAACGGACGCTGCAAAACCTCCGAAACCGTCAGATTGCTCTCAATCGCCCACGCTAAGAGATGCGTCAAATGCTCCGCAGCCGGACCAATCATCTCCATACCAAGCAAGCGCCCCGTATCCTTCTCGCCATAAACATGCAGCACACCCTTATTGATGCCCATCACCCGCGCACGGCCTTGCCCTTCATACGACACGGCGCCCGTCTCGAACGCAACGCCGCGATCAGACAGCGCCTTAAAACTCTCGCCCGCCATGCCGATTTGCGGATCAGAGAACACAACGCCAAGCCCTGTCCGGCGCGCACGGCGATAGGCGTCCGGAAACCGCGCCGCATTTTCGCCCGCAAGCCGGCCTTCATCCGCCGCCTCATGAAGAAGCGGCACTTCAGCATTCGCGTCCCCCGCAATAAAGACATGGCTCTCGCCAATCCGCCCTGACAGCGGATCAAAAATCGGAATGCCGCGCTCGTTCAATGGCAGGCTCGTATTCTCCAGCCCGATCTTGTCCACATTGGCCCGCCGTCCGGTGGCCGCAACCAGATAGTCAAAGTGCGCCTCTTCGGTCATTTTGCCCTCGCCCCAGCGCACAACAACCTTGTCTCCCTCGCGCGAGATTTCAGTGTCCGTATGCCAGTGCGCGGGAAACTCGTCCGCAAAGGTCTTTGCCGCATAGGTACGCACATCTGGGTCGGTCAGCGGACCAACCAGATGGTCCCGCCCGAACAATTGAACATCGACCCCAAGCCGGCTCATCGCCTGCCCAAGCTCCAGCCCGATCACGCCCGCGCCAAATACGGCTGCAGATCCCGGCAAATCCTCCCAGTCAAACACATCATCATTAACGATCAGCCGATCGCCCGCCGCTTCAAAGGGGGGCGGAATGTTCGGCCGCGAACCCGTCGCGATGACAATCGTGCGCGCGGTGATACGCTTGCCGTCATCAGTCTCAAGCGTGTGGTCATCCACAAAGCGCGCATAGCTGCGGATCACATGATCAGGATTGAACCCTTCCACAGCCTCGACCACAAAACCGACAAACCGGTCCCGCTCCGAGCGGACCCGCGCCATGACCGCCTTGCCGTCAATCTCGGGCGCAGACGTATGCACCCCGAACTGGCTCGTATGCCGCGCATGATGGGCCGCATCCGCCGCCGCAATCAAAAGCTTGGACGGCATACATCCGACGCGCGCGCACGTCGTGCCAAACGGGCCGCCCTCGAACATCGCGATCCGGTCTGTGTACTTGCTGGCCTCGCGATAAGCGCCCATACCGCCCGTGCCTGCGCCCAGAATCGCAACATCAACGTCATATTCGTGCATTGGTTTTGTCCTACATTTATATGTCCCGAGGCTCGGTAAGCAGCAAGCCAACCTCCCCCAGAGTGTCCTTTTCCAGCCGCAACAGAATCTGCCCCAGCCTTACTGCGCCCACAATCGCGATCCGTATCAGCGAAGGCAAGTCGAATCCGTTTACAATCAAGCACATCGCCATCACGATTACTTTATGTGCTTTCTGATGCGGCCTGATTGCGGGCAACCTACCGCGCCTTACGCCACATCGCTTGCAGCGGCGGACCACCCTCTCCAGCATCGAAATGGGCCATGTGCTCAAACCCATGCGCACCGTAGAACCCGAAATTCTCCGGATTGGAGTTCTCAAGATAACACGCCAGCCCCGCCCGGTCGCACGCCTCAAGCACCGGCGCCATCAGCGCATGTCCCTGCCCGGTCCCGCGCGCCGCTTCGCGCACCCCGATGGTGAACAGATACATATGCGGCTCTTTGGGGTGCGCTTTGGCCATCCGTTCGCCCGCCACCATCGCCCGATCAAGCGCGCGCTTGCCGCCATGCCGCATCACACCCAGCGCAAGCGCCAGATTACCAAGCCCCGACAAAGTATCAGGCACGTCCGAGCGCGCCCACATCGTCGCGCCATGATCACCCGCCAGATGGCACATGCCCCGCTTTGCATACACCTCCCGCGCAAGCACCCGAAAACAGGCACGGATCGCCTTCGGGCTGCCAAAGACCCAGCGATTGACCGGATCTTCAGCAAACGCCTCCGCCGTAATATCGGCCACCAGACGCCAGTCTTTCGGGCCAGCCACACCAATCCCGTCGGGCAATCTCACATCCAGCATAAGTCCGGCTCCTCAAATGGTTTCCATTAGACGTGAGAACAGGTAGAGATCGCAACTGGTTTTCACGAAAAGGGCTCCAGCATGCGTGATGGCGGCAAAATCTCGGCGGCAATAGATGTCCTCTCGGACGTACTGTCGCGACATCAGCCGGTTAAATCCGCCGCGCGCGACTGGGGCAAGCGGGCGCGTTATGCGGGCAGCAAAGACCGCGCCTGGGTGTCCGGCCTCGTCCTTGACGCCTTGCGCAAACGCAACTCCATCGCCCACGCCATGGCCGATGACAGCCCCCGCGCGCTCGTGCTCGGCGCATTGAGTTTCGCATGGGGCTGGGACATGCGCCGGATTGACGATGCGATGGACGAGGAACACGCCCCCTCCGCCCTCACCCGGCACGAACGCGAGCATCTGGTCATGGCGCCTGATGTCACCGCCGAGCCGCACATCAATGGCGACTTCCCCGAATGGCTCACCCCGCACATCACCCGCGTCTTTGGCGAAGAATCCGTCGTCGAAACACAAGCCATGACCATGCGCGCCGCCGTAGACCTGCGCGTCAACACGCTCAAAGCCGATGCCGAACGCGCCGCAAAACCCTTGCGCGCCGCCAAGGCCGAACCTTCCGCCCTCTTGCATAATGGCTTCCACATCCCCGCGCTCGACCCATCAAAGCGCGAAACCAGCCTGCAGTCCATTCCCGCCTATTCCAAAGGCTGGGTCGAAGTACAAGACGCCGGAAGCCAGATCGCAGCCGCCGCAGCCAACGTCCAGGCGGGCGAGCAGATCCTCGACTATTGCGCAGGCGGCGGCGGCAAAACCCTCGCCCTCGCCGCAGCGCT
>CALLCD010000029.1 GCA_938049795.1 uncultured Hyphomonadaceae bacterium
TGCGCACGGCATAGCCTGCCGAGGTCAGGGTCTGGCTGATCACGAGCCGGATGGCCGCATCGTCTTCAGCCACAAGGATGGTCGGTTTGGTCATCACTCGGACCTCGCAATTGGAATAAACAGGGTAAAGCGCGTCTGGCCCGGGCGGCTGTCAAGCTCGATGGCACCGTCATGGGCGCGGACAATCTGGTTGGCGATGGTCAGGCCAAGCCCGCTTCCCGTGGCTTTGGTGGTGCGGAACATGTCAAAAATGCGCAACCGCTCATCGGTGGGGATGCCGGGGCCGGTGTCAGTGATTGAGACCTGTACCGAGCGCTCGCCAATATGGGAGCCTGCGCGGGGTTGCTGGCGGCCAAGGGCGAACCGCGTACTGACGCTGATCTGTCCGCCGGAGCCGGTGTCGCGCATGGCTTCGATGCCGTTGCGGACAATGTTCTGGAAGGCTTCGTGCATATGGTCGCTGTCGGCATAGATGTCGGGCAGCGAGGGGTCGAAATTGCGCTCGATTTTCACGGTGCTGCCAAAGGCCGCCTCTTCGGCTTGCAGAACGCGATTGAGGATCTGGTGGACATTGCACGGCAGCCTATAGGGTGAGGAGAACAGCTCAAACGCGGACAATTGATCGACAAGGCGCGCGATACGGCCGGTCTCGGAGACCACAAGTTCGAGCAATTCGGACTGGTCGGGCGTCGCCGTGCGCAGGAGCAGCTGGGCGGCACCGGAGATGCCTGCAAGCGGGTTCTTGACTTCATGGCCGAGGATTTTACCGAACGCGGCGAGCCCGCCCGCTTCGGCGTCTTTCGTGTCGGGCAGTTTTCCCGCCGACAGCGCGAGCATAAAGCCGCCCTCTGGCGTGGTATCGACGCAGATGTGTACGATCTCCTGATCGAGCGCGGGGCCTTTGAGCCGCAAGCCATCGGAGACCACCTGACGGGAGGTTTCCTCGGCTGTGTCGAGCAGATCGAACAAGGGATTGTCGTGATAGACCAGTTGCGACAGTCGCCGCCCGACCGCGGTGTTGCGCGACAGGCCCATCAGCTTTTCTGCGCCGAGGTTCATCGCTTCGATGGCGCGTTTGCGGCTGAGCATGATCAGGGCCATGGGGGCAAGATCGGGGTCGATGGCGGGTTTGGTGCGGAGGTCGGTGCTGGACATTAGGCCACCTTGTCTTTTTGTGTGGGGGCGAACGCGGCGCGGAGGGCTTGGCGTAGCGCGTCAATATCGCTGATCTGGCAGAGGGTGGACTGCAACTGGCGGCGGGATGTGGCGGAGAGATCGAGCGGGGCGTCGCTTATGGCAGCGGAGATATGTTTGCGGCAAATGCGGACGCCGAGCGCGGGGCCGTAAAGGTCGGCGGCGTCCTCAAGCTGGGCAAGCAGGCTGGTGAGGCGGTCCGCGGCGCTTGGGATGGCGAACTTGTCGCCGCGCAGTTCGGCACTAATCTGGGCGGGGAGCCATGGCCGTCCGACGGCGGCACGTCCGACCATGACGCCATCTGCGCCGGAGGCTTTGAGCGCGGATCGTGCGTCTTCGGCGGTGGCGATGTCGCCATTTGCGATGACTGGCACGCTCACGGCGGCGACGGTTTCGGCGATGCGGCCCCAGTCGGCTGTGCCTTTGTAGAATTGGCAACGGGTGCGGCCATGGACGGTGAGCAATTGGATACCGGCCGCTTCGGCTCTCTCAGCCAGCTCGGGCGCGTTGAGGCTGGCATCATCCCAACCGAGGCGCATTTTGAGCGAGACGGCGACGGTCCCTGCCCCTTCGAGCGTGGCGGCGATGATGTCATTTGCAAGCTCGGGCTCGCGCATCAGGGCCGAGCCCGACAGGCCGCCGGTGACTTTGCGGGCCGGACAGCCCATATTGATGTCGATCATGTCGACGCCTGACTGCGCTAAGAGCTGGGCGGCGCCGAGCATATGTTCGGGCTTGCGTCCGGCGAGTTGGACGATCCACGGGCTGTCGGCATCAGGACGGCAGGCACGGCGCACAACATCCGGGCGTTCGGCGAGCAATTGTTCGCTGGCGGTCATTTCGGAGACGACGGCGTCTGCCCCCCATTTGAGGGCTTGGCGGCGAAACGGGGCATCTGTTGCGCCCGACATCGGGGCAAGCCAAACTGGTGTTGCCTGAAATTTAAGCAGATCTAACATGTCGTCTCGTGCCTTACGCGCGTCCTGCTTGGTTTATGTGCAGCAATGACTGCGCTGTCAAAGCGAAATCGCGCTGGTGAAGTCCGGGCAGACGATCTAAGCAGGGAGAATGAGTAGACCGATTGCGATTATTGTGGCCGCCGGACAAGGCAGCCGGATTGGCGGGGAAACGCCAAAACAGTTTCGGACGCTGTTGGGCAGACGGGTGATTGAGTGGAGCCTCGGCGCTTTCAGGACGCATCCGTCCAAGCCTGTGATTGTCGTTGTGGTGCCGCAGGGCACGGCTGGGCAACATCACGATCTAGCGGCCAAATGCGATTATCTGGTCGAGGGTGGGCAAACGCGCTCAGGCTCGGTGGCCGCTGGGCTTGCGGCGGTGGAGGCAACGGACGAGACACCAGTGCTGATCCATGATGCAGCAAGGCCGGGGCTGTCGCAGGCGATGATTTCGCGGCTGCTTGAGGCGCTGGACGAAGCGGATGCGGGGGCGCCGGCTCTGATGGTTCCCGATGCGCTCAAAGATGTGTCCGGGCCTCAGTTTCAAACGGTGGACCGCGCGCCGCTGCGCCGGATGCAGACGCCGCAAGTCTTTCGATATGGCGACATTCGCGCGGCGATTGGCGCAGGCGCGGAGGATTATGTCGATGATCTTGAGGCGGTCGAGGCGCTGGGGCGGCGGGTGAAACTGGTGGCCGGTGAAGCGCGGCTCGGGAAGATTACATATGAAGAGGATTTCGAGATGATTGCCAGCCTGATGACCGGCGCGAATATGTTGCCGCGTATGGGGTCGGGCTATGATGTCCACAGGTTTGGCGAAGGCGACCATGTCACACTGTGCGGGGTGCGTATTCCTCACACGCATGGGCTGATCGGGCATTCAGATGCGGACATTGGCTGGCATGCGCTGACGGACGCGATCCTGGGCGCGGCGGCGATGGGAGATATTGGCGACCATTTCCCGCCGACCGATCCGCAATGGGAAGGCGCAGACTCCGGCGTGTTCCTGGCGCATGCGGCGAAACTGGCGCTGGAGGCAGGATTTCGGGTGTCGAGTGTGGACATTACGCTGATTTGTGAAGCGCCGAAGATCAAGCCGCACCGGGAGGCAATGCGCAAGCGCACGGCAGACCTGCTTGGTCTTGAGCTTGGCCAAGTGAGCGTGAAAGCGACGACGACCGAGGGGCTCGGTTTTGAAGGCCGGCGCGACGGCATGGCCGGACAGGCGGTTGCGGTTCTGGTGCCGCTGGCGAAACTCGACTAGGGATAGGACTATGTTTCCAGATCATCTTATCAATCTCGCCCTCCTTGTCACCGATGATGCCCGCCAGAAACGGTTGCGGATTGCCACGGCAGAGAGCTGTACGGGCGGTCTGCTTTCGGGACTGTTTACGGAATTGGCCGGCTCGTCAGACGTATTCGAGCGCGGCTTTATCCCCTACTCCAATCGCGCCAA
>CALLCD010000030.1 GCA_938049795.1 uncultured Hyphomonadaceae bacterium
ATGGCTGCACCGAACAGACCGTTAGCCGCGCTCTGCCTTTGCTCTATGCCGAGCAGCTTGTCGGCCAGTCGGACCCAAGCGGGAGGACGACCGAAACCATCGACGATGGCGCACGCACCCGCATCCAGCAAGCGATCAACATATTGCTCAACCGCCAGAGCGGGGACGGCGCGTTTGGCCTGTGGCGCGAAAGTGACCGCTATGCGTCGCCCTGGCTTGGCGCTTACACAACCGACTTCCTCTACCGCGCCAAAGCGGAAGGCTATGCCGTGCCCGACGAAGCCCTAGACCGCGCCTATGGCTCGCTGCTGAATGTCTCCCAAGGCGACGCATGGCGCATCTATGGCTATGATACCGATGTCTGGGAAAGCCGCTGGCATGCCGATACGCAAGACAAGCTGATGCTGCGCGCCTCGGCCTATGCGCTCTATGTGCTCGCCAAGGCGGGACGGGCGGACATTTCGCGGCTGAGATATTTGCATGACCGCAGCTTGGGCGACATGGACAGCCCGCTCGCGCGCGCCCACATCGCCGCAGCGCTTGCTCATATGGGCGACCGCGCCCGCGCCAAAAGCGCCTTCACCTCAGCCATCAGCGCGCTCGGCTATGAAAACTCGGGCGACTATTACCAGACCAAACGACGCGATCTGGCGGGCGTGTTCGCGCTCGCCGCAGAGACCGGCTTTAATGGTATCATTGCCGATCTCGTGGATGATCTGGGCGATGACCTACCAGACCCCGACCGGCTGACCACGCAAGAGAAAGCCTTCCTCCTGCTCGCCACCAACAGTCTCGCCGGAGATGGCAATGGCATCGAGATCGACACGGACGGGCTCGGGCGCGGCTATGACAATGAGGAGATCTACCGGCTGGCCGAGGTGCAGCTTACGGCTGGGCCGAGCTTCACCCTTGGTGGCGAGAAGCCGGTCTTCCGTACCATGATTGCGCGCGGCATGCCGTCTTCCGCCCCGCCGCCGGTCGCCCAAGATGTGTCGATCCGCAAAACCTTCCACGGCGTAGACGGCGCGCGCGTCGATATTGGCCGCATCCGTCAGGGTGACCAGATCGCTGTTGTCCTGCGCATCTCGCCCGAAGAGCGGCGCACCAATCCGATGATCGTCGCAGACTTGCTGCCTGCGGGCTTCGAGATCGAAACCATTCTACGCCCCTCGGACGGTTTTATCGACGGAGGCGACAGCGGCGCATTTGCATGGATCGGCGAGATTAACCGCGCCAAAACCGCGCAAGCCCAGGATGACCGTTATGTCGCCGCGATTGATGTGCGCAGTGATGATGTCACGCTCGCCTATCTGGTGCGCGCGGTCACGCCGGGCGAGTTCACGCTGCCGGGCGCAACCGTCGAAGACATGTATCGCCCCGATGTCACCGCCCGCTCGCGCGCTGGCCGTCTGGTGATCACGCCCTCGATTGGCGGTCTTGGCGGCAAGCCATGATCTCTCGCGCACCCAGCCTGCGCCAGTTTGCGCTGGCGGTGCTTACCGGTCTTGTGTTGCTGGTAGGGCTTAATTGGGCCTTCCCGCCACCGATTGCCGAGGTCTCTGCGCGCTCGGCCATGGTCACAGACAGAGCGGGCAAACCCTTACGCGCCTTTGCCTTGCCCGATGGCCGCTGGCGGTTCCAGGCAAGGCTCGACGAAGTAGACCCGCTCTTTGTCTCCGCGCTCCTGTCAGTCGAGGACAAAAGGTTCTACCGGCATGGCGGGGTCGATTGGCTCGCTATGATCCGCGCAAGCGTCACCTCGGCGCGGGCAGGGCGCGTGGTCTCGGGCGGTTCGACCATCACCATGCAGACCGCCCGCCTGCTCGAGCCGCGCCCCCGCACCATCCCCTCCAAACTGATCGAAATGGTCCGCGCCATGCAATTGGAAGCGCGCCTGTCGAAAACCGAAATCCTTGAGCTTTATCTCACGCTCGCCCCTTATGGCGGAAACCTCGAAGGCGTGCGCGCGGCGAGCCTTGGCTGGTTTGGCCACGAGCCCGCGACCCTCAATGATGACGAGATCGCGCTCCTGATCGCCTTGCCGCAATCGCCTGAAGTGCGCCGTCCCGACCGCCGCCCCGACCATGCCCGCGCAGGCCGCGCCTTCATTGCCGCCAAACTCGAACAGGCAGGCCTGATCGACGCGCGCCGACAATCCGAGATCAATGCAGCCGCGTTGCCAGACCGCCACATTTTCCCCGCCCGCGCCTGGCATGGCACCGCGCAAGCCCGCTCTGTCGCAGGCGGTGGCGATACGCGCTCCACACTTGATGCGGGGCTACAAGCCGATCTCGAAGCCCTGATACGCACCCGCGCAGGGCTTGCCGAGACCGAGGTGCAAATGGCCGTCATTGTGGTGGACATTCCAAGCCGCGCCGTGCGGGCGGTTGTCGGTTCGGCCTCACGCGAGCGCGAAGGCGGCTGGATTGACCTGACCCGCTCCAAACGCTCGCCGGGCTCCACGCTCAAACCCTTTATCTATGCGATGAGTTTCGATGACGGGATTGCCGCCCCCGGCACCGTGATCAGCGATCTGCCCAAACGCTTCGCCGCCTATCAGCCCGAGAATTTCGACCGCAGCTTCAGAGGCGATGTCACCATTGCGCAAGCCTTGCAACACTCGCTCAATGTGCCCGCCGTGGTGGCGCTTGACCGGATCGGACCCGAGCGCTTTGCCGCCCAATTGCGCACCGCAGGCACCGCGCCAAGCATTCATGGCGGGGCCGAACGCGAAGCCGGATTGGCCCTCGCGCTCGGCGGGGCAGGGCTCAGCCTGCGCGAGCTGGCCGTGCTCTATGCCGCCCTTGGCGATGGCGGGGTGGCCAAACCGCTCGTCTGGACCGAGGCGGAACTGGCGCAAGGCACTACAAATGAAGGCCAGCGTTTCCTCAGCGCGGCCAGTTCCGAAGCCGTCTTGAAAATTCTCCGCGAGGCCCCCGCGCCCGCAGGCCGCATGCCCGGACGCCTCACAAAAGACGCCCCGCAAATCGCGTTCAAAACCGGCACCTCTTACGGCTACCGCGATGCATGGGCGGCCGGTGTAGCAGGCGATACGGCCATCATTGTTTGGGTGGGGCGAGCGGACGGCGCGCCACGGCCCGGCCATGTCGGTCGGCTCGATGCTTTGCCCGTCCTGTTCGAAATTGCCGACCGCGCCGCCGCACGACTTGCCACACAAGACGCCAATGCCGACAGGGTGCGTGCGGACAAGCTGCACGATCCGACCGCAGCGCTCGTCAGCTTCATGCCCGAGCGCGCCGCACCGGAAATTCTCTTCCCGCCGAAAGGCGCCGAGCTCTGGGCCGGTCCGGTCAATGGCGAGGCGGCGCGCGGCTTTGTCCTCGCTGGTCGCGGGGAGGGGGAGCTAAGTTGGTATGTCGACGGTACGCCGTGTACGGTAGATGCCGCTGGCTTGCCCGTCTGGTCACCCGAAGGGGCGGGCTTCTACACCGTCAGCCTGGTCGATGAAGACGGTCAAAGCGCGCGTGTGCAAGTGCGCGTGATGCAATAGGTTGACCAAGTGCGGCATCTACACAACACAAAATCACAAGTTTGCGTGAGCACTGTCAAAACTCACTCGAAATTCACATCTGCTGTGCCATATACGAACTTGTATATCTTGAGCCAAAAAGAGTAAATTCCCATGCGGCCTTCTGGACCAAATATTGCGATTTTCCTCATTGCGGGCCTCGCCGCCATTGCGACCTTCGTGATGACGGCAGAAGCGGACAATGAAACGCCGGACCCCGCTGGTCTCGAATACTCCGATGAGCGCGCCGAAGCCGTGTTCGCTGGCGGATGTTTCTGGTGCATCGAAGCGGACTTCGACAAAGTCTATGGCGTCATCGAAACCACGTCCGGCTACACAGGCGGCGCGCTGGAAAACCCGACCTATAAACAAGTCTCCTACACAGAGACCGGCCATTTCGAAGCGCTCAAAATCGTCTATGACCCCCAAGCGGTCACCTATGCCGAACTGGTCGAATATTTCTGGCGGCACATTGATCCGACCGATGGCGGCGGCCAGTTCTGTGATCGCGGCACCAGCTATCTGACCGGCATTTTCCCGGCCGGTGCCGAGCAGGCCGAAATTGCGCAAATGTCGCTTGAAACACTGGAAGCCTCGAACGTGCTCGACAATCCGATCAAGACTGTCATCAAACCATTGACCGTCTTCTGGCCAGCCGAAGAGTATCATCAGGACTATTACAAAAAGCACCCGATCCACTATTCACGCTATCGGCGCGGATGTGGACGCGATGCCCGCGTCAGAGATGTCTGGGCAGGCGAGGCCTCAGCCGCCGAAGCCAGTGCGAACGCGTTCGGCTCCTGATCCTGCTCTTCCCGCTAACGCCTAATCTTCCGTCTGCCCCGTAAAGCGTGCGTCCCAGTCTGGTGTGCGCTCAAGCGGCATATAGCCAAAGCCCAGATACAGTTTAAAGCGCCGCTGTGTGCCGCCGCCCAGCGCGATATCGAGATAGCCGATCTCCTCGATCCGCTCGAAATCGGCCCGCATTCGTGTCCGGAAACGTCGACGCACGCTGGCGATGAGCACGGGTCCCGCCGCCCCTTCGGGCAATGGATGCAGATCGGCATAGCTTTTGGGGACGGCATAACGCTGCCAGGTATAAATCGGCTGGGTGATGACCTCTGCGCCGTAAAAGTCCAGCCCATGCCAATTCTCGCGCTCGTCCACCAGAAGGCTCGTTGCGCCATGTTGGCTGGCAATCTCTGACAGGCCCTGCGCCGTTTGCGCCCAGCCGCGCGTGCGCTTAAACGCATTGGCAAGTCCAGCCTCGTCTGCCAGCCATGTCGGTCCCGCCGCCAGCGTGGTAAAGACGAGCGCCGCGGCCGCATGCAGCACAGTGCTGGCCCACAACACCCCCACCACGCGCCAGCTATTGGAAAAGCCCGCCCCGACGAGCAACAGTGCCAGCGTGCCACCAAGCCCCGCGCGCGCCACCAAAGACAGATCCGGAATAGCGAGCGCCGCCACCAAGAGCGCCCCCGCCGCCGCAAGCCAGACCGGACGCGGCAATCGCTCCCCCGACGCCATCCACCGCGCCACAAAAACACTGCCCGCAATATAAGCCGTCGCCGCCCAATTGGCATGCGCGCGCGAGGTGATCGCCTGACCCAGAATGATCAACAGGGCCGGCAGAACAAAACACAAAAGCCAGCGACCGGCCGGATCAGCGTTTGTCCTGTTTGTGCGCAAGAGGAGCCCCAGCCCCGCCAGCAAGGCCAGAAAACTGACCGGCCCGAACACCCCCATCTGATCGACCAGAAACTTGCCCGCATGCTCAGGATGGAACAGGTCTGCCCCCCAATTCGCATTGTCCGCCGTGTGCGACAGGGTTTGCAGATCATGGCTCAAATTCCAGCCAATATGCGGGGTGAGCACAGCCAAAGCGCCAAAGATCACGAGCGCACTGCCCCGCAAGGTAAAAGCTTGCCGCGTCGGCCGGTCGATCAAGAGCGTCAGCACAAGGCCGATAACAAAATAGACCATCGCATATTTGGCCAGAAACCCCGCTCCAATCGCAAGCCCCAATCCAAGGCTCATCCGCCATGACGCCCCGCCCGAGCGCATCTGCCACAGCGCTCCAAGGGCCAGCGCCCAGAACACGAACAGCACGCTGTCGGTCGTCATCACGCCCGATGAAAACGTCACCCCCGGCATCAATATATAGAGCAGACCCGCATAAAATCCGGTGCGCGCGTCCGCCATTCGCCGCGTCATCGAGAAAATCAGCGCCGCCGTCATCGTGTGCAGGATCGGCGCAGGCAACCGAACTGCCCACGCGCTGTCGCCGAAAACATGTGTCACAGAGCCGATCAGCCACGCAATCAGCGGCGGTTTCGAATAATACCCCCAGTCAAATGTCTGTCCCCAGCGCCAATATTGCGCCTCGTCCGGCCCCAGATCGAGCGGCGAAAACCAGATCGCCACGCTCCGCCCGATCAATAAAAAAGTCAGCAAATACAGGGTATATCGAGCATAGGGCTCCGCCGCAGCCGAGCGCGTATTGGACACCTGTAAGGTCACATAGAGCTCCGCTGAAAAACGCCCGATCCGCCCCACCGATAGCAGAGCGGCGACCGGCACACCAATCCCAAACTGCAATCTGAAAAATAGGGCTTTGAAGGGCGCTTGTTTTGTGTTACATAATGCCAAGCGTAGCGTATAGTTGCGTAAGTAGAGTGTAAGGGCGGCCTGATTGGTCGCCCTTTTCTATTGGGGCATTGGTGGGGCATTGACCGTGTTGCAAACAGGAAATGGCATCGCTCTGCTTGGCGTCAAACATGAGTCCAGCCACCTATGTCTCTGAAACACATAAAACTCTACCCCGAATGGGCGGCCCAGGACGCGCTCTGGATCGGCTGGCCCTGTGTGCCGGACTATTGGGACGAGGCGTTTGGCGGTGCCCAGGACGAGATTGCCGTCCTCGTGCGCACTTTGGCCGCGCGCGTCAAAGTCCACCTCGGCGTCCGCACCGAACAGGACGCCAAGATTGCGCGGCGCGCCTGCGGACCCGAATGCGACATTCACATCTTACCGATGGGCGACATCTGGTTCCGCGATACGGGGCCAATCTTCGCGCAAATTGATGGCGTCCCCACGGGTCTGCAATTCGGCTTTAATGGCTGGGGCGAAAAATTCATCATGCCGGGCGACGAGGCCACCGGCGCGGCTATACTCAAAGCCAGCTTATATGCCGGCCAGCCCCATGATGTCATTCTCGAAGGCGGCGCGGTCGATTTTGACGGGGCAGGGCGGCTGCTCACCACGCGCGCCTGCCTCCTCAATCCCAATCGCAACATTTGGGCCGAGCCGGACGCCGAACAAGCCCTCCGCTCGGCGTTTGGCGCAGACCACATCATTTGGCTCGATGAGGGCCTCACCGGCGACCATACCGACGGCCATGTCGATAATATTGCGCGCTTTATCGGTGCCGGTCATGTCGTCTGCCAGTCCCCAAGCGGGGCGGATGACCCGAACGCCGATCAATACGCCGCCATCGAACAGGCTCTGCGCCAAGCGGGCCTGCGCGTGACGGTCATGCCATCCCCGGGCAAAATCCACGCGCCGGACGGCACGCTTCTGGCCGCAAGCCATGTCAATTTCATCTTCGCCAATGGCCTCGTCATCATGCCGCGCTATGAGGACACCTTCAGCCAAGAGGCCCGCGCCGCGCTCGCAAAATCCTTGCCGGACCATGAGGTCATTCTGCTCGACGCCAACCATATCCTAAGTGGCGGCGGCAGTTTTCACTGTATAAGCCAGCAAATGCCGCAAATGCGCTGACCCGAAGGACGCTGCCATGCCAGAGACCAAACCCGCCCGCACGATTTGCGTCGCCGCCCTGCAATTCGCCCCCGCGCCATCTGCGGACGATAGCATCGCCATAGCCAGCGCCATGATCCGCGAGGCCGCCGCCGCCGGTGCGCAGATCATCCTGCCGCCAGAACTGTTCTGCGGCGCGTATTTCTGCCGCCATCAGGACGAGGCCGAATTTGCCCGCGCGAGCGAATGGCAGACCCATCAAGCCGTCACTGCCCTGTCTGCGCTCGCCGCCGAACTTGGCACCGTCATCCCCGTCTCGATTTTCGAAAAAGACGGGCCCGAATATTACAACTCTGTCGTTATGATCGATGCCGACGGCACCCCGCTCGGCGTCTACCGCAAGAGCCACATTCCCGACGGGCCGGGCTATCAGGAAAAGTTCTACTTCCGCCCGGGCAATACCGGCTTCAAAGTCTGGGACACCCGCTTTGGCAAAATCGGCGTCGGCATTTGCTGGGACCAATGGTTCCCCGAAGCCGCCCGCGCCATGATGCTCCAAGGCGCAGAACTTCTCCTCTATCCCACCGCCATTGGCAGCGAACCCCAAGACGCCACCCTCGACACCGCCGCCCGTTGGCGCCGCGCCATGCTCGGCCACGCCGTCTCGAACACGGTCCCCGTCATAGCGGCCAACCGCATCGGCGAGGAGGGCGGGCAAATCTTCTACGGCACCAGCTTCATCGCCGATGAGGCCGGCGAGATTGCAAGCGAACTGGCCCGCACCGAGACCGGCTTCGCCATTGCTCACTTCGATCTCGACCACATCGCCCAAGAACGCGCCGCCTGGGGCTTTTTCCGCGACCGGCGACCTGTGCTATATAAGCCCCTCGCAAAGGATTAAGCGCAAAGGGGAGGCGGGGCGATGGTGACAGGGACGGACTTACGGACAGCAGCATTGGCCCTTCCGCAGACGGAGGAAAAGCCGCATTTCGAACGCACAAGCTTTCGTGTCAGCGCACCAAAGGGCAAAATCTTCGCCACCATGCCCGCCGATGCCGCGACCGCAAATCTGATGCTGACGCCCGAGACCCAAACCCTCCTCTGCGCCGCCGAACCTGCAATTTTCGCCCCCGTGCCAAACAAATGGGGCGAGAAAGGCGCAACAATTATGCAACTGTCTGCCTGCGACCCGCTCACCCTGCGCTCGGCCTTAAAAATGGCATGGCAAAACGCCGCCCCCACCAAACTCCACGCCCTGCTCGACGAAGCGGACTGACCCCCGCAGAACGCTGTGCTCACATCGCCATAACGCCAAGTGCGAGCCGAACGAGACAGTCTTCAAAGTCGGCACTTGTCAGATCTTCGCGTTCCTCAAGCACCGCCGCTTGGACAACGCCGACCACCGCGCGCGAGACAACAAAGCGCTCGGCGCTCGACAGGCCCGCAAAAGCCCCCGCCGCGTCAAACCGCCGATCTATTTCCCTGCCGACGTCAACCGGGCCACGCGCCTGTAACACCAACTCGAGCGCCGCCTTGCGGGTTCGCGGGTGATCAGGAAGCATGTTGATATAGGCGCGAATGCCTCCCCGCAGGGCACTTGTCTGCGTCTCGCGAGCGTCATCGGGTCGGGCACGCTTGGGCAAGTCAGCCTCTTCGCGCTCGGCAATGGCCAGCAAAATAGCATCCTTGTTCGGAAAGTACTGATAGAACGAACCAATGGAAACGCCCGCCCGCTCGGCCACCTTGTTCGCGGTAAATCCGCGCTTGCCATGCCTCTCCAGAAGCTGAGCAGCAGCCTCCAGAATAGCCGAATATGTTGCGCGCGCACGGGCTTGGACTGGCATTCTCCTCTGATTCAAAAAAGTTTTATCGGTATCCATTCTCATATCCTCAAATGCGAGTAGTCAGTTGTGGCCCGGTCGCCCAGACTGATGATTTTGGAGGAGTGACATGACTTGGGCAACCGACCTGCTTGAAAAAATGAAAGCGGGCACACACACCGCTCCGCCGCTGGTCCAGACCCTGCAATTGGGCTTGCTTGAGGATTGGGGCGAGGGCTGGGTACGAAAGCGCTGGCAACACAGATCTGAATTGCTCCACTCCGATGGCAGCATGTTTGGCGGCTATATCGCAGCCTTGTTTGATCAGGTGTTTGCCTTTGCCGCCATGACGGTTCTGGCCGAAGACGAGGCCGTCCGGACGACCAATCTCAATGTGAATTTCGTCAGCCTATCGCGCAAGGAAGATGTTGTCCTCGAAGCGAGTGTCGTGTCGCGCAGCCGCCGCTTGATGACGGTGCAAGGAACTCTGTCTTCACCGGAGGGCGAGGTGCGCAGTATCGCCTCGGCCCAGCAGATCATCCTACCGCGTCGGGCTTGAGCATAAACCTCGTCCAGCCCCCACCTTGAAAAAAGATGACGCCTGTGTCATATTTTTAGCGGGAGCGCGTCATGCTGGTAAAACTGATCGAGCTTATCTTCAAATTCGGCCCGCTTGTGTTCGGGCTTGGCTTTCTTGTGCCGCTGTTCCACGCGCTGATTGTGCGGCTTGATATTGCGCTGCCATTTGGCATATCCGCTTGGCTTATCGCGCTTGCGCTTGGCGGCGGGCTTGGCCTGATGGCGCAGGTGAGGGGGAGCTGGATATGGCAGAGATAAGCGCAACACCGGACGCCGCTCTGCTCGCCCGCGAACGCGAGATTGCCAGCCGCCATATGGGGCATTTCCCGTGGGGGTCGGTTGCGTGGTGCTTTGCCAATCTCGCCTGTTGGCTCGCGCTCTGGCCGCTCGTGATCTTGGGCATCATGCCGCTCTGGCTTGGCTTTATTGTGGCCACACTGAACATATCGCTATGCTATCTGCCAAGCCATGAAGCCCAGCATGATATTATCGGCAGGCCGGGTTCAAAGCTGCGCTGGCTGAACGAGTTGGTCGGGCATCTCTCCACCATCCCGCTGGTCCTGCCTTATGATCTCGCCAAGCTCACCCATATGGAGCATCACAAGCACGCCAATCATCCCGAACATGATCCTGATTACTCCGTCCACGCCCCAAATGCGCTTGCAGCGATTTGGCAAAGCTTTGTCAGCCGCCAGCCGCGTGCGGACGGCGGGATCAAATCCTATGGCGACGTAATGCAGAAAATGGACACGCCGCGCGCCCGCAAAGCGCTGACCATCGCCATTCTCTACCAGCTTTTTTTCTACTCATTTCTGATCGGCATGGCATGGAGCGGACTGGCGCTTGAAGCGGCGCTCCTCTGGTGGCTGCCCCAACATATTGGTCTGACCTATATCCAGTTCTATCTCAGCTGGGCGCCCCATCACCCCGGAAACGGGCAGGGCCGCTACAAAGACACCCGCGCCTGGCGTTCGCGCTTTGGCAATCTGCTGACCATGGGCATGCAGTATCATGTCATCCACCACCTCTATCCGCGCATCCCGCTGATGCGGACCCCGCGCGCCTATTGGGAAATGCGCGACGTGCTCGAAGCGCGCGGCGTGCAGATTGACGGATTATAGGCTTCAGGTGCGCGCCAGTCTTTTTGAATTCGGGCGCCTTTGGTGAGGCTTCCTTTATCATTGTCGGGTAAGGGGAGGTATGTCAGATTTTGAAAACAATGCGTCCGAAGCAGGTGCGGCACAGGGCGCCGCAGCTTTCCTCGACGCCGCCCGCCCGAAACTCCAAGAGCTTGAAGCCATCCGGCTCGACAAACGTGCCGCATTCCAGCGTCGCAAAAAGCTCGCCTTTCCCATTGCCGCAGTTCTGACCCCGTTTTTCGGCTTTGTTGATTATTGGCTGATGTTCCTGCGAAACAGTGGTGACGACACAGCTGCCGGACTGACCATTGTTGCGCTGGGCGGCTTGTGGGGCTGGGTGTCCTTGCCCAAACGGCAATATGCACAGGCCTACAAAACCCAGATCCTGCCCGATATTGCCCGCCTGTTTGGCAATTTCGACTATGATGTGAAGGGTAAGATCCCGATGGAAGCGATGAAGCCATCGAAGATTGTCCCAGAGCATACCCGTTACAATTCGGAAGACATGTTCTCTGGTGAATACAAGGGCGTCGGCATCCATTTCTCCGAGATCGACCTCAAGAAGAAGTCCGGCAAAAGCACAGTGACCGTCTTCAAAGGCCTGGCCGTTTTTCTGACCCAGGGCACCAAGCGCTTTCACGGCCACACCATGCTGATCAAGGATCAGGGCAAAATTGGCGGCTGGCTCAAAAAGCAGACCTCAAGCCTCCAACGCGCCGATCTCGTTGATCCCGAGTTTGAAAAAATGTTCGATGTCTTCACCAGCGATCAAGTCGAAGCGCGCTATCTGATTGATCCGGCAATCATCGAGAATCTGAAAGCCCTCCACAAGGAATATGGCGGCGACAAGATGATGGCCGCCTTCTATGACGACCACGTCCTTATTCTCATTGGGTCCAAGATCAACCATTTCGAGCCGGCCTCGATCCACACGCCCGCAACAGACCCTGAAAGCCTGCTCGCCATGAAGCGCGAGATCGGGCAAATCCTCTCAATCGTGGACCGGCTGTCGCTCTACGATCCGAAAACCGCTCGGCGGTCTATGGCCTAAGCCTGCCTCAATATGCCAGCCCGATCAGCGGATTTGTCTCGCCAATCGGGCCAGCAATGTGTCGCCGCTATGACAGGCTATCAAGCAGAGCCGCTTGCGCCCGCGCACGCACCGTTTCGAGACTAACACTGCTCAGGATTTTCCCATCACGGAACACTGGCTTAAGCAGGCTCTCGCGGCCGCCGAGCGCATCAAGCCGGAGCGCCTGATACGTCACGTCTTCGGCCACAACCGCCTGCCGCCCAGCCTTCGAGCCCTTGCCGGGGTCCGTGATCGGCTTCTTGAACACATCATGCCATTGCCCTTGCTCGTCACACATCGCATTGGCCTTCATCGCAAACCGCAGCGTGTCCCGATCAATCTTCTGCAACAGACCGCCACCCATGCCGCAGGCCACATTGTCAATCGACCAGCCCTCCTCGATCAGCCGCGCCATAAACACGCCAATACTGTCAATGTTCATGCCGTCGCCCTGAATAATCCGGACGGCGGGGTTTAGGACTTTAAACCCTTTGGCGTTTACCGTACCGCCGAACAGATCATAGAGTTTGCCAAGCGTGCGGATCGGCGTCTCGACCGGATCACCGGAGTCAGGCCGGACCACCAATGTCCCGCCATTCTCCAGCACTTTACTCTTGAGCGCGTCGCCCCAGATTTTCTCCACCGCCTTGTCGAGATCATAACTGTCAGAGACGACCGCCACCACTTTGCCCGCGCCGCCAAACTGGTCGATCATATTCTCATAGGCGTCCTGTTCGCGCGCGCGGCCCCAGCTTGTCATGGTCGAATGTTCGGCCGCCGGAATAGACACGCCCGGCATATCCTCGGCATCATAATAGCGCTTGGCCGCAAGCAGGCTCTCCATCGTATCTGTGCCGATAAAGTTGACCAGATGCGCCATCCCGCCAAGCATCGCGCTTTCGCCAGAGGAGACACCGCGCGCGCCAAAATCATGCAGTTTCAAGCCGATCTGGCCGTCCGGGTCTTCGGACGTTTTTTGCAGGGCACTGTAGATTTTCTGCTTGGCTTTGAAAGACAAGGTGGCCACCGTTGTCGGATACCAGATACCGCGCAAGAGGGCGGTTTCGAGATAGGTCGCAAGCCAGGGCATACGCGGATCGGTGTTGACGACCTGCACCATCGGCACAGAGTTCGGCACTGCGCGGCCTTCTTCGAGCGCGCTGATTTCAATCGGCAGAAAGCCCTTATGATCGCTGACAATCGCGTCCCAGCCGTCCTTGTTAAACGGCACGCCATGCGCCGCGCACACGCTCTGGGCCTCGGCGACATTGGCCGCTGTCACAGGCGTGGTCAGATAGTCGCGCAGGAAAGCCTGTAGCCCGAAAAAGATAGATTTGTCTGTGAACGCATTGTTCCGCGCTTCGACATAGGCCGAAATATAACGCGCTTCGGGCGGATATTGTTTGAAGTGGGACTGTTTGTAGCTGTCAGTGCTAAGAATGAGATTTCTCATGATGTGAACTCCTCACATTTCGGGGTGGATGCAGGGCTCCCCTGCGGTGTGGTCCTGAAAGCCTAAAGATCCGCCATCAGGTTGATGATCGACCAGTGATCTTCGAAGAACTGGTCCGGTTCGAGGTCGCCAATGCGATACCATTGCGCCGTGGCCGCATCATCCGATCCCTTGACGGTAAAGAGCTGACGCCGCTCGGGCAGCCGGAAGAGATAGGCATGGGTGATGATCCGCCCTCTGAGCGAGCGATGGGGCGCATCAAAAATACGCGTCTTCGTGTCGTCGATAAAACTGGCGAGCATCGCGGGCGGCAATTCGCCCTTAGGGTCGGCAATTGCGGTCTCTTCCTTCAGTTCGCGCACCGCACCATCGCGGATCCGCTCATCAGGGTCCACAAATCCGCCGGGCAGGGCGAGCAGACCTTTGCCGGGCAATTGGCCGCGCTCGACCAGCAAAATATGCCCGGACTGGATCACCACAGCGTCTGCGGTCACAAACGGGCCGGTGCCCCATTCGTCCGGATAGGCGTCGAGATATTCCGCCTCGCCGAGCAAGTCTTTGAACGCTTCGGTCATCTTGAACGCATCCAGCCACTCGGCCACGCCCTCAGACAGGATCTGCGCGGGAATGTCCGGAATGCGCTGGAACACATTTTTGCGAATATCGGTCGAGCTGAACGTGCCATGCTGGCTCTCGATCTGGATGCTGGCCCATTCGGGAAACAGTTTCAGATAATAAGACGAGGCGTCCTTGCCATAGCCGGTCAGCGCGATTTTGGCGTCTTTGACCCCGTGCAGGCCGACGCCCTCATTCATATCCGCCAGCACAATCTCGTTCACCGTGCGCTGGATTTCCGCGCACCATGCGGCGTCAGAATACAGATGGTCATTGACCGGATGGAGCAGAAGGTCGCCATTGGCAATTTCAAACCGGAAGGCGGTGCGGATCATCTCGACCCGCTCATCATAGGTGAACGGATTGCGCATATCGCGCGCAATATTCGCGCTGCCGATCAGAACAATAAGTTTGCGGGTGGATTTCAGCGCTTCGCGAATGACATATTCATGTCCAATGTGCAGCGGCTGGAAACGTCCAATAAAGACGCCATAATCATATTTGGTCATGCGAGGCTCCCTCGGATTTTGCACGGTGATGAACTCCTCATCACTATTGCTCATATAGAGCATAAGTTGCCAGTGTCAAGCGCGAGGTTGAAAACGCTCCGGTTCAATCCGCGCGGTGATTGGGCTTGCCGCCTTGCCCTTGCGCGCAATATCGCTAAGTTGCGCGCCTCTTGCAGACACACCCAAATGGAAAGGGCTTTTCATGGCCGATCTTGAGAACACGCTGATCCTGGACACCACCAAAGGCAAGGTGACCATTGAACTAAAGCCCGACCTTGCCCCCAATCATGTCGCCCGCATCAAGGAGCTGGCGCGCGAGGGCTTTTATGACGGCATCGTCTTCCACCGCGTCATTGACGGCTTCATGGCGCAATGCGGTTGCCCCGATGGCACAGGGATGAGCGGCTCGGACAAGCCCGATCTCAAACAGGAGTTCAATCCCGAACCGCATGTGCGCGGCACGTGTTCGATGGCCCGCACCAACAATCCCGACTCCGCCAATTCGCAATTTTTCATCTGTTTCAAGCCGTCAGGTTTTCTCGACCGCCAATACACGGTCTGGGGCCAGGTGACCGAAGGCATGGAGCATATTGACCAGCTTAAACGCGGCGAGCCGGTGCGCGAGCCCGACTCCATTGTCTCCATGAAAGTCGCTGCAGACATTTGAGCTTTGCGTCTGGAGAGGTAAGCTCTCCTTATGGTGGATGTGTCCCGATCCAGTTCTAAATTACGCCGCCGCGCCGCTGGCATGGTCGGTTCGCGGATTGCGCGGCTGATTCTGGCGTCGAACATGGCGGGGCTGGCGATTCTGATCGCTGGCGCGATGGTGCTCAACGAGATGCGGGCCGGCCTTGTCGTCTCGAAAAAGCAGGATCTGGTCGGTCAGGCCCAGATTTTCACCAATCTTCTTGGTGACGGTGCGACCATTGGCCAACCTGAACCGGCGCTCGAGATTGATCTGGCGCGCGACACAATCCGCTCACTGGATCTGCCGATCACCGTGCGTGCGCGGGTCTCCTTACGCGATGGCGAAGTGATCGCCGACAGCGTGTTTCTCTCCGACAGGGTGGATGTCTCCGCTTTGCCGCCCTTGCGCGAACCGAGCACCGTGCAGCGTTGGCTTGCGGGTCTGTCGGGCACAACCGAAGGCCTGTTCTCCTCGCTCGTGCCCAATCGGGGCGGGGATGCGGTGCGCACCCAGACCTTCGAGGAAGAGTTTGCCACTGCGCTCATCGGAGGTGAGGCGGCAAGCCAGCGCTTCTCGGACAGGGGCCAGCGGGTCATTTCCGTCTCCGTCCCGATCCAGCGCGTCTCGGCGGTTGTTGGCGTCTTGACCCTCGAGGCCAGCGATGTCGAGGAAATTGTCAGGGCCGAACGCACGGCGCTGATCCCCTTTGTCGGCGTTGCTATGCTTGTCGCGCTCGTCACGTCAGCCTTGCTCACCCTTGGCATCGCCCGTCCCTTGCGGCGCTTGGCGGTGGCAGCCGACAGGGTCCGCACAGGTCGCTCCGAAAGGCTCGATCTGCCCCAGATCACCAAGCGCAAGGACGAGATCGGCCAGCTCGCCCAGTCGGTTGACGCCATGACCGACACATTGCTCGACCGCATCACCGCAAATGAACAATTCGCCGCCGATGTCGCCCATGAGCTGAAAAACCCGCTCACCTCGATCCGCTCGGCCGTCGAAACCGCCGAAATGGTCAAGGATGACCCCGTAGCTATGGAAAAACTGCGCAAAGTCATCGCCAAAGATGTCCAGCGGCTTGACCGGCTGATCACCGATATCTCAAACGCCTCGCGCCTTGAAGCCGAGATCACCCGCAGTCCGAAAGCCATGCTCGATATTGCCCGCTTCGCGTCGGGCATTGTCCAGACCTATGAGAGCCACGAAACGCCAAATGTCCGCGTCGTCTTCTCCGATCAGACGATGGGCGGCGGACTTCTCGTGCGCGGACGTGACGGCCCGCTCGGGCAGGTCATCCGCAATCTGATCGACAATGCGCGCTCTTTCTCGGCCGAAGGCGGCGAAGTCCGCGTCACCTTGCATCAGGTGGCCATTGGCGCACAGACCACCGCTCGCCTGATTGTTGATGATGACGGGCCGGGCATCCCCGAGGACAAACTCGCCAAGATTTTCGAGCGCTTTTACACAGATCGCCCCAAAGGCGCTGATTTCGGGAACAATTCCGGCCTCGGCCTCTCCATCGTCAAACAGATCATCGACACCCATCTGGGCACCGTCGAAGCCCAGACCCGCCCTGAAGGCGGCGCGCGCTTTATCGTGGATTTGCCCGCCGAATAGGCCCGTCCGCACTCTGATCGGCCCCAAATCACTCTGACGGGGCACCTTGCCAAGTCCGTTTCGGCCGCTAACACTGGCAAAATGACAATCGAAGGGGAAGGTCATGAGCATGAAACCGATATTTTTCAGCATCAGTGCGGGGATACTCCTGACCGCGTGCGGGGGCACTGACACACCGGCATCAGACGCCGAGCAGGCCAATATTCCCGAACTGCCTCATGTTCGCACCGTCAGCATTCCCGCCGATGACCGCTTTGTCGAACATCTGCAAACCGCGCTGATTACCGCAAAAGAAGGCGACACAATCGCGCTGCCCGAGGGCATCTTCAGCCTCACAGACGGCCTCTCGCTCGATGTGGATCGCGTCACCCTGACCGGCGCTGGCGAAGGCAAAACCGTGCTCAGCTTCAAAGGCCAACAGGGCGCAGGCGAGGGGCTTCTCGTCACCTCTGATGATGTCACTTTAACCGATTTTACCATGCAGGACACCGCCGGAGACGGCATCAAATCCAAGGGCGCAGACCGCATCACCTATCGCGATGTGACCATAGAATGGACCGGCGGACCGCTGGCAACCAATGGCGCCTATGGCGTCTATCCGGTCGAAAGCACTGATGTGCTGATTGACGCGGTCACGGTACGCGGCGCGTCAGATGCGGGCATCTATGTCGGTCAGTCACGCAACATCATCGTGCGCAATTCTCTGGTCGAATATAATGTTGCGGGCATCGAGATCGAAAACTCCATCGGCGCAGACGTGTTCGGCAATGTGGCCGAGCACAATACCGGCGGCATTCTTGTCTTCGATCTACCTGACCTGCCGCTGGTCGGTGGGCATTCGACACGGATTTTCCGCAACAGGATCGTCAACAACAATACCGGCAATTTCGCCCCGCCCGGCAATATTGTCGCCACCGTGCCTGCGGGCAGCGGCATCATGGTGCTCGCCAATGAAAACGTGCATATTTTCGACAATGAGTTGGCGGGCAATCAGAGCGCCCATATCCTGCTCGCCGCTTATCAAGACCCGTTTGAAGACACCCGCTACAATCCGCTTCCGCGCAATGTGGTGATCCGCGACAACACCTATAGCGGCGGCGGGGACGCCCCCCAAGGTGCGCTGTCGGAGATCGCCGCAGCGCTTGGCGGCGCACTTCCGGCAATTGTCTGGGATGGCGTCACAGCTTGGGGCGAACGCACCTCTGACGACATCAATCTGACCATCGCCGAAGATGACAGCATCGGCTTTATCAGCTTCGGCTTCGGGGCCTATCCGCTTGATCCGGCCGCGATGTCGCCTTCGCCAGACCGGCCAGCTTCCACGCCGGTCGATGAACCGGCCCCGATTGTGATCGGCCATGATCAGGCGAGCTAAAACGGCGAGATCCCGAGAGCGCCAATGCAAGGTCTTCGCGGGCCTTATCGTCGCCGCGCTGCTCGCCGCCTGCGCCGCACCGGCTCAGAATCCAGCCGGACCAGACATGTCCGTCATTCTCGCCGATGAGCCCGCACCGACCCTTGCAGACTATGGCCTCTTCCACGACACCGCCGCCACCGAACCCGCCGCCCGCGTCCGCCCCTATGATCTGATCAACCCGCTCTTCTCCGACCATGCCGCCAAAACACGGCTCGTCTTTGTCCCCGAAGGCACCCATGCAGAGTATGAGGAAACCGATGTCTTGGCCCTGCCGGTCGGCTCTGTGCTGGTCAAAAGCTTCGGATACAACGAGACAGGCCGGATCGAAACACGGCTGCTCATCCACAAACCCGCAGGCTGGGTCGGCTATCCTTATGTCTGGAATGAGGACCAGACCGAAGCGCGCTACACCCCCATCGGCGCCAAAGGTAATATCGAGATTGCCAATCCAGCAGGGGAGATCATCGGTTTCGAATACGCCGTGCCAAACCAGAACCAGTGCAAAACCTGCCATCGGGCGGGCGACGCCATTGTCCCCATCGGCCCCAAAGCGCGCAATCTCGGCGCAGATCAACTTGCAAACTGGACCGAAGCGGGACTTTTAGCAGGCGCACCGCAGAAAATTGCAGACGTGCCGTCCATCGCGAATGCCCAAGGCACGCTCAACGCCAGAGCGCGCGCCTATCTCGACATCAACTGCGCCCATTGCCACAAAGCCGACGGAGCCGCGTCCAATTCCGGCCTCTGGCTCGACTGGACCGAAGACAATCCCGTCCGGCTTGGTGTCGGCAAACACCCCACCGCTGCAGGGCGCGGGGCAGGCGCGCTCCGGCTGGTGATCGAGCCCGGCGATCCGGAGGTTTCCATCCTCGCCTTTCGCATGGCCTCTGCCGAAGCAGGGGTCGCCATGCCCGAGCTTGGACGCCGTATTGTCGATGAAGATGGGGTAAATCTGATAAACCAGTGGATTGAGGAATTTCCAAATGATTAAAGCGCGTTAACCTCGGATTAACGCAATCACCGCAAATCATTAACACTTGTAAAGTGTATAGTGGTCGCAAAAGCGTGCGATCACAGGAGTAATAGAAAATGACCCTTACTGGCGATCAAGTCCCATTCATACTGGCCCTCGGCACAGCCGCGCTGTCCCTGGCGTCTCTTTTGTGGGCTTTGCGCATCTCCGATGGCGCACGCGGCGCAGCAAAGAAATTCCGCGAGCGTGCCAGCCAGCTTGAAGAGCAATTGGCCCGGTCCGACAGCGTTTTCGGCGCACATCCGGGCGTTATTCTGGTCTGGGAAGGTGATGCGCTCGAGCACGAAGGCGACGAGATCACGCCGCCCCAGCTCTATGGCTCTCTGGCCGCGCTCGCAGGGCTCCTGAAATACACAGATGAAGCTATTTCAACCGATCCCGCCGTGCGAATCATCGAAGGCCTTGCTGACCTCGAAGCGCGCGACGGCGTCAAACAGGACACGACCCTGCGCCAGCGCCTCAAAGAACTCCGCCAGGACGGCACCGCGTTCTCACTGAAAATTATCGGGCCAGGCGAAGCCCATCTCGACGCCGATGGCCGCACCGCAGGCGCACGTGCCGTCGTCTGGATCACGGACGCAACAACGCGCGGCATCGAAGAAAGCGCGGCGCGCGGACGGCTCGAAGAGGCGCGGCATGTCATTGCGAGCGATCCGACCGCCTTCCTCGAAATGCTGCGCAAATCGCCATTCCCGGCATGGCGCGTCTCCGGCATGGGCAAGCTGCAATGGGCCAATCAGGCCTATCTCGACGCGGTCGAAGCCTCGACGCTCGATGTCGCGCTCGACCGTCAATTGATGCTCGATGAAAAAGCCAGCGAGCAGATGAAACGGACCATCAATCAGGGGCAGGACATTGACGAG
>CALLCD010000031.1 GCA_938049795.1 uncultured Hyphomonadaceae bacterium
AGAATAGGATCGTTTTCAAATGATCGAGAAAGTCCTGATTGCGAATCGCGGCGAGATTGCCCTGCGCATTCACCGTGCCTGTAAGGAAATGGGCATTGCCACCGTGGTCGTCCATTCCGAAGCGGATGAACAGTCTATGGCCGTCCGTCTTGCAGATGAAAGCGTCTGTATCGGCCCTGCTGCGTCTGCCGCATCCTACCTGAAGAAATCCGCTATTCTGACCGCAGCCGAGATCACGGGCGCGGACGCCATTCACCCGGGCTACGGCTTTTTGTCGGAGAACGCCCAGTTTGCCGAAATGGTCGCCGCCCACGGCATCGCCTTTATCGGCCCGACCGCAGAGCATATCCGCACAATGGGCGACAAGATCGCCGCCAAACAGGCCATGATTGACGCTGGCGTGCCGGTTGTCCCCGGCTCTGAAGGCGGTGTGCGCACACTTGGCGAAGCGCGCAAAGCGGCCAAGAAATGCGGCTATCCGGTCCTGATCAAAGCGGCGGCGGGCGGCGGCGGACGCGGCATGCGCGTTGCCAAAACCGACAAAGACCTCGACACGGCCATGAAAGCGGCCAAGCAGGAAGCCAAAGCCGCCTTTGGCGATGATGCAGTCTATATCGAGAAATACCTCGAAAAACCGCGTCATATCGAAATTCAAGTCATCGCGGACAGCCACGGCAATGTCGCCCATTTGTGGGAACGCGACTGTTCGCTCCAGCGCCGCCACCAGAAAGTCTTCGAGGAAGCCCCCTCGCCTGCGCTCAATCAGGCCCAGCGCGAAGACATTGGCATGATCGTTTCGCGCGCCGTGGCCAAGCTCGGCTATCTCGGCGCTGGCACGATGGAATTTCTCTATGAGGACGGCAATTTCTACTTCATCGAGATGAACACACGTCTGCAAGTCGAGCATCCGATCACCGAGATGATCACCGGCATCGACCTTGTGCGCGAGCAGATCCGCATTGCAAACGGGGCCAAGCTCTCCTTTGCACAGGAAGACGTCTTGCTGGTCGGTCACGCCATCGAATGCCGGCTGAACGCAGAGCATCCGGAGACCTTCGTGCCTTCGCCCGGAATGATTACCGATTTCCATGCGCCAGGTGGCCCCGGTGTCCGGCTCGATAGCGCCGCTTATGCCGGTTACAAAATTCCGCCACATTATGACAGTTTAATCGGGAAATTGATCGTTCATGGCCGGACACGGCGCGAATGTGTTATGCGCCTTCGCCGTGCTTTGGCCGAGATGATCATTGGAGGTGTCGAGACGACTTTGCCGCTGCATCGCCGCTTAGCCGAAGAAAAAGACGTGATTGACGGGGACTATAATATTCACTGGCTTGAAAAGTTCCTCGAAAGCACGTCCGAGAAAAACTGAGAACGACGTAAAAGATGTCAACGGGATTTGGGACGACAGAACTTCTAAACGCTTACCGCCGCGGCGTGTTTCCGATGGCCGATTCGCGTGAGGATCCGGATCTGTTCCTGATTGATCCGGATGAGCGGGCTGTTTTGCCGCTCGATAATTTCCACATCCCCAAACGCTTGCGCCGGACGGTCAGGCAAATGCCCTATCGGGTGTCGGTGGATGAATGTTTCTCACGCGTGATCGAAAGCTGCGCGCAAGCGGCTCCCGGGCGTCAGACGACATGGATCAATTCGGGCATCGTCAATCTCTACAGCGCGCTGCATCGCAAGGGCTTTGCCCACAGTATTGAATGCTGGGATGGCGAGGACCTTGTCGGCGGGCTCTATGGCGTCGCGCTTGGCGCAGTGTTCTTTGGCGAAAGCATGTTCTCGACAAAGCGTGACGCCTCGAAGATCGCGCTTGTGCATCTGGTTTCAAGACTGATCGCGGGCGAGTATCACTTGCTCGACGCGCAATTCCACAATCCCCATCTCGACCAGTTCGGATTGGAACGGATTGACCGCAAAGCCTTCAAGATTTTGCTGGCCAATGCGCTTGAATATCAAGGCGAGTTCTATCCGCCAGATGCGCCGGTCGAGGGTGCAGATGTCGTGCAGCGGATCGTCCAGATGTCATAGACCGGATGCTCGAGCGCGCTCAGCCCGGGCGATGAGGCAAACATCCAACCCGTAAACAAACGGTCGCCTTCAACCTCTGCGGTCTCGGACGCCGTGCTGGCTTGGGTCGCCTGCACACTATCAACCTCGAGAAAAGCGGCCGATTCGGGGGGAAGCTCCGGCGGGGTTTGATGACAGGATTTCAAAGTCACACGCAGCGAGCCAAAGACAATCGGCTGATCAACGCGCACATCAATATCGGTAGAGCGGCCAGTGATTTTGTCGAGCGCGCGCAGCGTCGCCGTGTTGAAGCGGTCGTATTTGACGGGCGGCAATTCCACCTCTTCAAAGAAGGGCGCAGCGTCTTCGCCTCCCTCCGCATCAAGCTCATTGCGTTCGCCCACCTGTTCGGTCAGCTCGCCAGCCCCTTGCGCAATGACATAGCCAACCGGCAGCATAAGCGCGCCGATCAGAAGCGCCCCCAGCGCCGGAAATCTCGATAAATGCAACATTATTGCGCCTCTCCTTCGGCGTCCGACCCCAGCGACGAGGCGAACGAGCCCATCAGCGTCAATAGATCGACACTGCCGCGCGTGTAGAGAATTTCGCCGCTGCCATCCTTGGCGATCATGTCATAGCCCCCGCCCGGTTCCAGCGCGATGAATGTGCCGCCCAGAAGCCCTTCGGTCAGAATGCGCGCATCGGTATCGTCCGGCAGTTCCAGCCCCGCATCGACGGACAATTGCAAGACCGCTTCGGCCCGCTCGAAATCGGCCGTAATAGATTTGACCACGCCAACTTTGACGCCTGCCAGCCGGACATCGGAGCCGCGATTGACGCCGGTGACATTGTTAAACCGCGCGGTTACGTCATAGGTATCCGTGCCGCTTGCGGTTTCGCGCCCGTTTGCCATAGCGAACATGAAAAACGCGCCCGCCGCGACGATCACGACAAATCCGATCAGAGTTTCAAAAACCGCTTCACGCATCCGGCGTCCACGCTTCATAGTCGGCGCTATTGGCCGAGCGTTGTCCCGAATCACGCAAACTGCCCTGCGGCACATCGGCAAACAGCGTGCCGGTCATGTTCGGCTTGTGGTCGGTTTCCCAGTCTTGCCGTTTGAGCGGTTCGACCGTGGGCGGGTTCTTGAATGTATGGTGCAGCCAGCCATGCCATTCGGCGGGCACTTTGGACGGTTCTGCAAGACCTTTATAGATGACATAACGGCGCTTGCGGCCCTCAATCGAGACTTTGCGGTCTTCGAAATAGCGATTGCCATAGGCGTCTTCGCCGACAAAATCGGAGCGGCGCTTGATGTCATACATCGCGCCAATTGTGGACCCATTCCACCAGGTAAAGAGTCTTGCAAACATGGTCCGTTGATCCTCGGCTTAACTTTGGGCGATCTTATGTCGAGATGAGGGCATAATC
>CALLCD010000032.1 GCA_938049795.1 uncultured Hyphomonadaceae bacterium
CGAATCCGGCTCCATCCTGTTCTACTTGGCCGAAAAGTTCGGCGTCTTCCTGCCCGCTGATCTCAAAGCCCGCACCGAAACAATGAACTGGCTGATGTGGCAAATGGGCTCTGCGCCCTATCTCGGCGGCGGCTTCGGCCATTTCTACGCCTATGCGCCGGAAAAATACGAATACCCGATCAACCGTTTCGCGATGGAGGTCAAACGCCAACTCCACGTCCTCGACACCCATCTGAGCCAGCACGAATATCTCGCAGGCAAGGACTACACCATCGCCGATATGGCGACATGGCCGTGGTATGGCGCGCTTGCCAAGGGCCTGCTCTACGAGGCTGCCGAATTCCTCTCCGTACACGAATACGAAAACGTCATCCGCTGGGCCGACCAGATCGGCGCACGATCCGCCGCCCAGCGTGGCCGCATGGTCAACCGCGCCTGGGGCGAACCGTCGAGCCAATTGCACGAACGCCATGACGCGAGCGACTTTGACACCAAGACAGCGGACAAGCTCGGTGATGGATAGTCACCGCCGCAAACTCGTCTTCCGCGCATGGCGTCGGGGCTTTCGCGAGATGGACCTGCTCATGGGCTCCTTTGCCGACAAGCATATGGCGGAGCTCAATGAGGATGGCGTCGCCGAGTTCGAACGTCTGCTCTCGCTGCCCGACTGGAAAGTCTATGCCTGGCTCATCGGACAGAAGCCGGTTCCGGACAATCATAAAGGACCGGTACTGGACGCGCTCATCGCGTTTCGCTACGAGGCACAATCGGGCTAGGGGATTACCTGGTTCGGCCGGAGCGGATCGAAAATCCTGATGACACATATTGACCTCTTGTCCCGTCTACAGGGCGCGTCCCAATTTGGCGGCGCGCCGTTTGGCGTAGACATCGACGTATTCTGCAAAGCGCTCACCTCACGCGGCGGCGTCGGGGTCTACATTGCGCGTGACGACCGCACCGCCGAAGCGGCCCTCAACATTGCAAGCTTCATGGCCCCCACGCTCGAAGCCATCTCGATCCCGGGCTGGGACACGCTGCCCTATGATCGCGTCAGCCCCAGCGCAGGCCTCGCCGCCAAACGCTGCGCGGGTCTCGCCCGTCTCGCCCAGGGCAGCGACACGCCCTTGCTCGTCATCAGCACCGCATCCTCGCTCGTCCAGCGCGCCCCACCCATCGAGAAAATGAAAGCGGCGAGCCTGTTTGTGAAAACTGGCGCAACCGTCGCGCAGGATCAATTGATCGACTACCTCGCAACCAATGGCTATGTCCGCTCCGGCACCGTGCGCGAACGCGGCGAATTTGCCATACGCGGCGGCCTGATCGACCTGTTCTCGCCAACCTTGCCCCAACCGATCCGGCTCGACTTCTTCGGCGACACGCTCGACGGTTTGCGCAGCTTCGACCCCGAGACCCAGCGCTCGACCGGCCAGCTCAAATCCATCGCCCTCGCGCCCGTCAGCGAAATTCTGTTCACAGACGATATGCTCAGCGATTTCCGCAATCGCTATCTCGAAGCCTTCGGCGCGCCCGATGGCGACCCGATGTATGAAGCCGCGCGCGCAAAAATCCGTCGGCAGGGCGTCGAGATGTGGCTGCCGCTCTTCCATGATCATCTGGCAACCCTGTTCGACTATGCCGGACCTGACGCGCTATTCGGCCTCGGCGCGCTTGCCGCTGAATCCGCCAGCGAACGTCTCGGACAGGCCGAAGACTATTTCAACGCCCGCAACGAAGCCGCTGGCGAAAGCCGCACCGCCCGCGTTCTGGCCCCGGGCGCACTTTATCTCACCCCGTCCGAACTTGAAGCCGGATTGATGGCAGGCGCGGTCGCAAAGTTCTCCGCCGCCACCACAACCGGCCCCGACCTAGGCGGACAGCTTGGCCGCGACTTCGCCCCCGAACGCATCCGGCCCGATGTCAACATATTCGAAACCGCCTCCGCCCACGCCAAAGACGCCCGCGCAGCTGGCAAGACCGTCCTCTTCGCCGCATGGTCCGATGGTTCTGCCGAACGCTTGACCTCGGTCCTCACCGACCACGGCCTCGAAGGCGTCACCCGCGTCTATTCGCTGGACGCCGCGCAAAAGGCGGGGCTGTGCGTTGCCGAACTTCCCATCGAAGCGGGCTTTGTCACCGACACACTCATGGTCATCGCCGAACAGGACGTGCTCGGCGACAAGCTCGCCAATCCCCGCCGCAAACGCAAAACTGCAAACTTCATCGCCGAGGCCGCAGCGCTGACCCAAGGCGATCTTGTCGTCCATGTCGAGCACGGCGTTGGTCGCTATGATGGCCTCAAAACCCTTCACGTCACCGGCGCGCCGCATGATTGCCTCGAGCTTGAATATGCCGGCGGCGACCGCATCTATCTTCCCGTCGAGAACATTGACCTCATCAGCCGTTACGGCTCTGACGGGGCCGACAGCGCGCTTGACCGGCTCGGCGGCGTCGGGTGGCAAACCCGCAAAGCCAAAGCCAAGAAACGTATCCTCGAAATGGCCGCCGAACTTATGGCCATCGCCGCCAAACGCGCCTTGCGCAAAGCCGATCCGCTCAATGCAGGACAGGGGCTTTATGAAGAGTTCGCCGCCCGCTTTCCCTATGAAGAAACCGATGACCAACTCCATGCCATCGCTGATGTGCTCGGCGATCTCGCCTCGGGCCGCCCAATGGACAGGCTCGTCTGCGGCGATGTTGGCTTCGGCAAAACCGAAGTCGCCCTACGCGGCGCGTTCATGGCCGCGATGGCCGGGCAACAAGTCGCCATCATCGCCCCGACAACGCTGCTCGCCCGGCAACACTACAAGACCTTCAAAGACCGCTTCGCCGGATGGCCCATTAATGTCGGGCATCTCTCCCGCCTCGTCACCGGCAAAGAGGCCAGCAACACCCGCGCAGGGCTCAAAGACGGCACCGTCGATGTCGTCGTTGGCACCCATGCTTTGCTCTCGAAGAATGTCGAGCTCAAACGCCTCGGCCTGATGATTGTCGACGAAGAGCAACGCTTCGGCGTCAAACACAAAGAACGCCTCAAAGAGATGAAGGCCGATGTCCACGTCCTCACCCTGTCCGCCACCCCCATCCCGCGCACATTGCAAATGGCGCTCACCGGCATCCGCGACCTCTCCATCATCGCCACTCCGCCTGTCGACCGCCTGTCCGTGCGCACCTACATCACCGAGTTCGACACGCTCACCCTCCGCGAAGCGCTCCTGCGCGAGAAATATCGCGGCGGACAAGCCTTCTTCGTCGCCCCGCGCATTGCCGACCTCGACCAGCTTGAGACCTTCCTCACCGATCACGTCCCCGAAGTCCGCTTCGTCGTCGCCCACGGCCAAATGGGCGCAAGCGAGCTTGAGAACATCATGACCGCTTTTTATGACGGCGAATATGATGTGCTACTTTCGACCACCATCGTTGAATCCGGCCTCGACATTCCGCGCGCCAACACACTCATCATCCACCGTGCCGACCGTTTCGGCCTTGCCCAGCTCTACCAATTGCGCGGACGGGTGGGGCGCTCCAAATTGCGCGCTTATGCCTATTTCACCACCCCGCGCGACCAGCTTATCAGCCCGAGCGCCGAAAAGCGCCTGCGTGTCCTCCAATCCCTCGACAGCCTCGGCGCAGGCTTCCAGCTCGCCAGCCACGATCTCGACATGCGCGGCGGCGGCAATCTCTTGGGCGACCAGCAGTCCGGCCATATCCGCGAGGTTGGCGTCGAGCTTTACCAGCAAATGCTCGAAGACGCTGTAGCCGCGCTGCAAGCGGGTGGAGAAGAAGCCGTCATCGACGAGTGGTCGCCTCAAATCAATCTCGGCGTCGCTGTCCTTATTCCCGAAACCTATGTCGAAGACCTCACCGTCCGCCTCTCGCTCTATCGTCGTTTGTCGGACATCGAAACCGAGACCGAGCGCGAAGCCTTTGCCGCCGAACTGATCGACCGCTTCGGCCCGCTTCCCGAAGAGACCTCCCAGCTGATGGACGTCACCGCCATCAAAGCCATGTGCAAAGCCGCCGGCATCTCCAAACTCGACGCTGGCCCCAAAGGCGCGGTGTTCACCTTCCGCGATGACACAGAGATCAACCCCGCCAACATTATGATGCTCGTGCGCAGCCGCCCGGCCCAGCTAAAACTCCGCCCGGACTCAAAACTCGTCCTGAGCGGCACATGG
>CALLCD010000033.1 GCA_938049795.1 uncultured Hyphomonadaceae bacterium
AGCAGGACCACAGCTTGCGAGAAGACGCGGGTGCCCATGCTGTGGGCGATGACGTGGAGCTGTCCGCCCTCGGGCAGCGTGTCCTGGATTTGTAGAATAAAGTTTGCAAGCGCGCGGGCGCTGACGTCGGCATCGACCTGATCGTTGAAATATTCGGTCAGACGGGCGTTTGAGGGCCATGAGAAGTAGAAGACGGGGCCGGTAAAGCCGGTGTCGCTTTTGAGTTGGGCGGCGCGGAAGGCCCCTGCGCGGAAGGAAACGTTGAAGCCGTGGACATAGAGGATGGCGTCGCGCTCGTCGCTCTGGGCGAAGAGGTCTGCCACGGTGGTTTCGAACATTTGATGGCTTGCGAAGGGCTCTGGCGCGCGCAGGAAGGAGAATACGCGGGCGCGGTCGTCCTCGGTGACGGCGCGGCGGTCGCTGCTGAAGCTGCGGATTTTGTCGCCTGGCCGGTGGAGAATAGGGATGGTGACGACCACCTCGCCGGTTTCAAGCCGTGTTGTGGTGGGAAGCTGTACGGTTTCAGCGCTGACGGGATAGGCGGATTGGGCGGTTTCTGGCTCGGTGCCGTAACCGCGCTGGCCGGTTTCGTCGGTGGTGGCGCGGTTGCGATTGGTGCCGTAGATGACGCGGACGCAGGTGTAGCCTTCGGATGTGCACGGGGCGGCGGTGTCCGTTTGGGTGAAGACGGGCTCTGGCGCGCGGGCGGGGCCTGGAGCGGTCGGTGCGGCGATGACGGGCGCAGGGGGCGGCGGCGGTGGTGGCTCGCTCTGCGCGACGGGCGGGCCATTGCTGGCGCAGGCCGCAAGAGTTATGATTAGGCTCACCCAGACTATACGCATCATACTGTGTCCCTCCCCTGTAGGATAACCGAAGATTTATCCCGCGGCCAGAGCGAGGTGATTGCGGCGGGGCGTGATTGGCTCTAAAGACGCGTTTATGCAGACAATTGCCCTGATAGATTATGGCTCTGGCAACATCCATTCGGCTGCGCGGGCGCTTCGGGCCGGAGCGGATCTGGCCGGTGTGGCGTGCGAGATCGAGCTAGTGGATAAGCCGGAAAGATTGGTGCGCGCGGACAGGATTGTGCTGCCGGGTGTGGGGCATTTTGCCGATTGTATGGCGGGGCTCAAAGCGCGGACGGGGCTGATCGAGGCGCTTGAGGCGGCCTGTCTTACGGGCGGAAAGCCGTTTTTGGGGATTTGTGTGGGCATGCAGCTTATGGCCGATATGGGGCTTGAGGACGGCGAAACAGCCGGTTTGGGCTGGATTTCGGGGGTTGTGACGCCGATTGCGCCCAAGGGCGGGCTGGCGGTGCCGCATATGGGATGGAACGAGATTACGCCCACACGACCCCACCCTATCCTGCGGGGTTTGGAGGACTTATCCCACGTTTATTTCGTTCATTCATATGGGTTTGAGTCTGTTTCGGAGTCTACTATTGCGGCGACGACCGAGTATGGGCAGACGGTGACGGCGGCGGTGGCGCGGGACAATCTCTTCGGCACGCAATTCCACCCCGAGAAAAGTCAAAAAGCCGGGCTGCAAATGCTGGCAAATTTTGTAAAATGGACCCCATGAGCATGTTTAACCTCTATCCGGCGATTGATTTGAAAGATGGCGGCTGTGTGCGGCTGATCCGTGGGGACATGGACCAAGCGACGGAATTTAACGCTGATCCGGGCGATCAGGCGGCGAAATTTGCGAAAATGGGCTTTAATCGGCTGCATGTGGTCGATTTGAACGGTGCTTTTGATGGGCGGGCGAGCAATGCGGGGGCGGTGGATGCAATTTTGAAGCAGACGGATGTACCGGTGCAGCTTGGCGGGGGCATCCGCACGCGGGCCGATATTGACCGGTGGCTGGAGGCGGGCATATCGCGTGTGATCCTTGGGACGGCGGCATTGCACGACCCTGAACTGGTGCGCACGGCGGCGCGGGCCTTGCCGGAACAGATTGTGGTCGGAATTGACGCGATTGACGGCATGGTGGCGGTGGAAGGCTGGGCGGAAACCTCGGATATGGCGGCGACCGAACTTGCCAAAGCGTTTGAAGGGTGCGGTGTGGCGGCGATTGTGGCGACCGATATTGGGCGCGACGGGATGAAAACGGGCGTAAATGTCGGATTTACGGGCGAATTGGCCGATGCGGTGTCGATTCCGGTGATTGCGTCGGGTGGGGTCAAGGCGGTGTCGGATATTTCGGCGTTGCGCGCGCGGGCGGGCGTGCATGCGGTTGAGGGGGCGATCTTGGGCCGCGCGCTTTATGATGGGGATATTGACCCGCGCGAGGCGATTTTGGCTGCGGGTTAACCGTTTCTGGCGATTGACGGCCCTGCCCGCCCGCCTTAAAGACACGGCAGATGGTGCTGGCCGGAGGGTCAGCTAAGAGGGAAGCTGGTGGAAAACCGGCGCTGTGCCCGCAACTGTAAGCCCTGAGCTTATGGCCAATATGCCACTGAAACCCCTGTTTTGTACGGGCTTTGGGAAGGCGGCCGGACGCGCAAGAGGGGTAAGTCAGGAAACCTGCCATCGCGTCGTTCGTCCGGGGCCGGGAATAGCCTATGGGACAGGGAGCGAGAGGTTCCATTGAAACGGCATGACCGGTCCGCCGTATGGGGGTTTATCCGCCATGGACTTCGCTGTTTTTGGACCTGTGCGTCGGCGCGTGCGGCTCGATCTGGATGACTCTCTTAATATGTCTACTCGTAAAAATATGACTCTCTTCGTTTTGCTCTCTAGCAGCGCATTGGTGCTTGTCGAGCCCGCCATGGCTCAAGATCGCGAGGAGGTGGTGACGCTTGATCCGATCACAATTGTGGGGCTGCGGCCTGTGGCGGAAGAAGATGTGACCGTGAGCGTGACGGTTCTGGACCGTGAAGATCTGGCGGTGCGCAATAGCCCGCTTCTGGCCGATCAATTGCGCGCGGTGCCCGGGCTTGGCGTGTCGCGGAACGGGGCGGCTGGTGGGCTGACACAGGTGCGGTTGCGCGGGGCGGAGGCGAACCAGACGCTGGTGCTGGTGGACGGGATTGAAGTGTCCGATCCGATTACAGGCGAGACGGATTTCGGGCTTTGGTCGGGGCTGGATGCGGGGCGGATCGAAGTGTTGCGCGGGGAGCAGTCGGCGCTGTTTGGCTCTGAAGCGATTGGCGGGGTGATCAATGTGGTCACCAACAAAACGGCTGGCTTTGCGGGGCTGGCCGAGCTTGGCTCGCGCGGATCATGGCGCCTTGATGGGCGCGCGGGGCTGGCGTTTGAGAATGATGGCTATGTCGTGGTTTCGACCGGTAATTCGATCACGGGCGGGACGGATACGGCGGGGCTCGATGGCGAGACGGATGGCAGTCAGCATTATTCGGGGTCTGTGCGGGCGGGGGTGACGCTTTCGGGCTGGTCGCTGGCGGGGCTTTTGCGGTATGCGGACAGTTCGGTCGATTTTGACGAGGACACGAATTTTGACGGGGCGCTCGACAATAGTGCAGCCGAGATTGATAGCCAGCAATTGACGCTGGGCGGGTCGGTGTCGGGGGACGCGTTCGGGGTCAACCATTTGCTGCGGGCGAGTTATCACCTGACCGAGCGGGACACGCAAAATTCGGGGTTTGACAATGTCACCGATGGCGACAGGTTCGAAGTGGCTTACTCCCCTTCCCTGACGATTGAGACGGGCGAGGTGAGCCACACGTTTTCGGGGCTGATCGAATATGAGGCGACGGATTTTGAGCGGCGGGATGCGCCGACGCTTTTTGGGGATCCGAACCAGGTGGCGGGGTTTAACACGCTGGGGCTGGTGGCGGAATATGCGCTCGGGGTTGGGGCGGCGGATCTGAACGGGTCTGTCCGCTTTGACGAGAATGATGGCCTGTTTGACGATGCGGTGACGTGGCGGATTGGCGGCGGGTACAGGTTTGAGGCGATTGGCGGACGGGTGCGGGCCTCGGTGGGCGAAGGGGTGACCAATCCGACGTTTACGGAATTGTTCGGGTTTTTCCCCGGAACGTTTGTGGGCAATCCGGATCTTGTGGCCGAGCGGTCGCTGGGCTGGGAGATTGGCTGGGACCAGAGCTTTGGGCCTGTGACCGCCTCGCTGACTTATTTTTCGGCGGAGCTGGAAGACGAGATTTTCACGGCGTTTGACGCGAATTTCAATTCGACCTCGCAGAACCGCGACGGTGACAGTGAGCGGCAGGGTGTGGAGTTTGGCGCGCGCTGGCAGGTGAGCGATGCGCTGGAGATTGCCGGACAGGCGACGTGGCTCGATAGCGATGACGATGCGGGGGTGGCCGAAATTCGCGTGCCGGACTGGACGGCAGCGCTGTCGGCGAGCTGGCAGGCGGAGGCGGGCTGGCGGGCTGGCGTGGCGCTTGATCTGGTCGGGGAGCAGACGGATTTGAACTTTGGGACATTTCCGGCGAGCACGGTCACACTTCCGGTATATGCCTTGCTCTCGGCGAGCCTTGATGTTCCTGTGACTGAACGGCTGGCGATAACGGTTCGAGGTGAGAATTTGGCAGACAGTGCGGCGCAGGATGTGTTCGGGTTTAACCGCACGGGAGCGGCGGGCTTTATCGGGCTTCGCTTTAGATGATGCGGATTGGGTCGCTCCTGCTTGGATTGGCCCTTGTGGGCTGTGGAGGGGAGCGGGTTTTGCCTGCGGTAGAGACGGAGGGCCCCGCGCGGCGGATTGTCAGTCTTGATTTCTGTGCGGACCAATATGTGCTCAAGCTGGCGGATCGGGCGGACATATTGGCGCTGTCGTCTGAAGCGGTGATGGATCATTCCTATTTGCGGGCGGAAGCGGAAGGCTTGCCGCGCGTGCGTCCGCTGGCGGAAGATGCGCTTGCCTTGGCGCCGGATCTGATTGTGCGCTCTTATGGCGGCGGGCCGAACGCGCAAGTGTTTTTTGAGCGGGCGGGTGTCCGTATGCTGAATGTTGGCTGGGCGGGTGATCTGGATGCGGTCAAACGGGTGACGCGGGAGATGGCGGCAGGGCTCGGCCAAAGCGCGCGGGGCGAGGCGCTGGTGGCGGAGATGGACGCGCGGATTGAGGCCCTGCCCTCGCCTGCGGAGCCTGAGCGGCGTGTGCTTTACATGACACCGACGGGGGTGACGAGTGGGCGCGGAACGCTGGTGGATGAGTTGATGAGCGCAGCGGGGCTGAGCAATTTCGAGACGCGGGCGGGCTGGCACAGTTTGCCGCTGGAGCGGTTGACGCGCGAGACGCCGGATATGGTGGCGACGTCTTTTTACGATATTGACGCGCTGGGGCAGGACATTTGGAGCGCGGCGCGGCATCCGGTGGCGCGTCGGCAGATCGAGATGCTGCCGGTGACGGAGCTGTCTGGTGCGTGGACGGCGTGCGGGGCGTGGTTTGTGCTGGACGCGGCAGAGGCGCTGGCGGGTGTGGGGGCGGAATGATGCGGGCGGGTGCGGTGTCTTTCTGGCTTAGCGTGGCGGGGCTTTGCGCCATTGTGGCGGCGTGTTTTCTTGGCTCGACGGAGATGTCGGCGGCGCGGGTGATTGCGGGGCTGATGGGCACGGGCAGCGCGGGGGACGGGTTGATCATCTGGCAGATCCGGTTGCCGCGCGCGCTGGCGGCGTTTGCGACGGGGGCGGCGCTTGGGGTGAGCGGGGCGGCGCTGCAAGGGCTGTTGCGCAATCCGCTGGCCGAGCCCGGTGTGCTGGGTGTGTCGGCGTCGGCGGCTTTGTGCGCGACGCTTGCGATTTATTATGGGCTGACGGCGCTGAGTGCTTGGGCGCTGCCGGTGGCGGCGATCCTTGGCGCGCTGGTGGCGACGGCGGTGATTGCGGCGGCGGCGCTGCGGACGCAATCGGTGGTGACGCTGATCCTGATCGGGGTTGGGCTGTCGAGTTTTGCAGGCGCGCTGATGAGCCTCCTGATGAATTTTGCGCCGAACCCGTTTACGCTATCGGATATGGTCAACTGGATGCTGGGCACGGTGGCCAATCGGAGCTTTGAGGATTTGGCGCTGGCGGGGCCGTTTATGGCGGCGGGGTTTGTGTTGCTGTTTGCGAG
>CALLCD010000034.1 GCA_938049795.1 uncultured Hyphomonadaceae bacterium
ACCGCCAATTGGCGCGTGCCGTATCTCGCGCGCGGCATTGCAGGCGCAGGGCCAAGACTGTCGCTGTCGGAGGTGACCTCTTTCGATCAGAACGATCTGGCCGTGCGGTTTGTGCGCGAGGCGAACCCCTATCAGAGCGTCCAGCGTGCCCTGAAATATGCGGCCATGTTTGTTGGCTTCGTGTTCCTGTCTTACTTCTTGTTCGAGGTGACGAGCGGATTGCGCGCCCATCCGGCGCAATATGTTCTGGTTGGGCTCGCGCAGACGATTTTCTATCTGCTCCTGCTTGCCCTGTCCGAGAAGATCGGCTTTGACCTCGCCTTCATGATTGCCGCCGGCATGACCATCGCGCTGACCTCTGCCTATGCCATGTCGGTGTTCCGCTCGCGCACATATGGTCTGCGCGCGCTGATCATTCTAACGGCGATTTACGGACTGATCTTCATGCTGATGCGTGCCCAGAGCAATGCGCTTCTGGCGGGCGCTTTGGCCAGTTTCGCCGCAATTGGCTACACCATGTATATGACGCGCAATGTCGATTGGTATGGCGACCGGCAGGCTGAACCCGGCTAAGAACCCGCCCCACAAAAGAAAGCCGCCCCGATCTGTTCTGGATCGGGGCGGCCTGATTCTGGCAGTCTTTAAGCGAGACGCCTATTTCGATGAGCGCAGCTTTTCAAGCTGGGCCGCAGCCCAGTCTTTGCCGCCCCAGCCAAAGGCAATCGCAGCCGCAGCCGCCCCGCCCATGACAAAGTATTCGGCCACATTCAGAATGAACTCGCCACCCGTCGGATCAAGACCCATGCGCGAAATGCCGAGGATCACCGACAGGATGATGATCACCCATTTGACGAGCCCTGCAGCCACATCGGTTGCGCCTGAGCCAGCGGACGCCATGAGGCCCGTAATCATCCGCGCGAGGAACACGCCTGCAAAGATGATGATCGCACCAAAGGCAATCTGTCCGCCCATTTCGAGCACAATATTGAGCGCACTGGTCAGCGCCTCGAAATTGAGCACACGCAGCGCCTGGATCAGACCGAGCAACACAATAAAGAAGCTCGCCGCCGACGCGATCAGACCAGATGCGGTCATGCCCTTGTCAGCGCCTTTCAAGATGCCCAGCTCGGCAATCGCCGCATCCACACCAAAGTTCGGCAGCGTCTTACGAGCAAGCCCCGAGACGAACCGCGCAATGAACACGAACAAAGCCATGATGATACCGGCCACCAATATGTTCGGGATCACCCCGACCACATCATCAAGCAGCGCGATGGCAGGGTCCGAGATGGCACTGATGTCGAGCACTTTAAGCGCTGCAATCCCGCCAATAATCGCAATCATGGCCGAAGCAATGGTCGCCGTAATCCCTGACACATTTACATTGTCACTGGCGAGGCCAAACTTGGCTGGCATCGGATCCGCAAAGATCAGCACGGATTTGATCGCCTGACGCACAACATTTGCAACAATCATGAACACGCCAAACACGATAACCGCCGCAATGATCTTCGGCAGATACGCCATGATCTGACCGAGCATCTCGTTGAGCGGATCAACAATTGTGGTCATATCAAGCTTGGTCAGCGCCTGTATCATACCGATCAGGATAATCACCCAATAGGCCGCCGTGCCGAGATTAAACCCGAGCGATTTTGCGCCGGGCTCGGCCGTCGTGTTAGCCTTTTTCGCAAGTCCCGTGGCGTCAATGCCCTTGGCAATCAGTGCGCGCACAATCATTGCCACAATAATCGTGATGACAATAATAATCGCCGCCGCGATCAGCTTGGGCGCATAGTAGGTCGCCTGCTCGGTCATGTTCGCTAGTAGTTGTTCCATATTTTCCCCTTTTTAAATTACAAATAGATTGGTACCCTATCAGACTGAATATGACCAGCAGGCAACAGGCCCGTATTTATTACAGTTCACGGCTCAAAGCCCGCCCCCATATCCGCACCGAGTGTTTCTGACACATAAGTCCGCATCCGGTCTGTCAACAAATTCAAGTCACCCGCCAATGCTTCGGGCGGAATTTCCGGACCGAACTGCAACACAAAGCGCGCGCGCCTTTTGTTCAAAAGCTCATGAAAAAGCGTAATATCGCGCAATTCGGCATTGGTCCGCGCCAGAAAATAATAAAGCTCAGAATTTCGCGCGCCAACATTGAGCGGAATAACCGGCGCCTTTTTCTTGCGCGCCAGTGCCAACGCGGTCGAATGCCAGACCTGTTCGATCAAAACGCCATCAATCATCCGCGCCAAAGTGCCCGACGGAAAAATCACAACGCACTTCTCCTCGGCAAACGCCTCCCCGGCCAGCCGCAACGTCTCGCGCGTCTTCGCAGGCGAGCGCTTATCCTTGACCCATTCGACCGGGATCAGCACATCGGCAAATTCCGGATTGACCCGCACCGCATCCGCATTGGCAAAAAACACAATGTCCGAGCGCACCCGCCTGAGCGCTTCCCAGACGGCCGCCCCATCAGCCAGCCCCGTCGGATGATTGGCCACCACCACCGCACGGCCCGTTTTGGGCAGATGCTGCAAATTATGGATCTGCATATCAAAATCGAGCCGCTCGACCATATAGTCAAACGAGCCCTGCCCATCGAGCTTAACGAGGTCCTCGGCCATCAGCCGCGCCTTGCGATACCCCAGCAGCCGATAAAGAACCGGACGGACCACCGGCCAACTCCAATGGCTGACAAAGCTCGGACAGCGCTCCTCGATCAGCACATCGACAATATGCTTGTCCGATTGTGCAGCAGGCACAGCGAAGGCGGAGGCATGGTCAATATCACCGCTCGACGTCTTCATCACACGCTCCTTGCCCGGGCGCTCGCCGGTTCATCAGCCGCCCCATTTCTCGGGCGCACAATAGCTGATCCGAATTATAACGCAAAAACTGCCAAAAAGCGGCAAATTAAACCTTTCGGTCACTTTCGCTTTACCGATCAGCAATCTCACGCTGGCATATTTGCCCTTCGGTACGGAGCGGGCTGCTCCAGAACATCAGATTTATTAGAGTAAGTGAGAGTAGACGTATGAAAGTTCTTTGGGTTGAGGATCACGAACCGGTTCGGGACATGCTGGCCATTGCCGCAGACAAAGCGGCGCGCAATCGGGTGCAGGTGGATCTCGTCATGGCTTCGACCCTGATGGAGGCTGAAAACCGCCTCCGGCTTGAACGCTTCGATCTGGTCGTGCTCGACCTCACCCTGCCTGACAGTTTCGACGGCGAGATGACAATTGCGCGCGCGGCCAATATGGGCAATTTCCGCATCGCCGTTGTCTCCGGAAGCGAAGACCGCGACGAAGCGGTGGCGGGCGCGGTGCGCTGCGGCTGCAATATCGCCCCACAAGCTGTGGCCAAAGCCTCTTTGCCGTTTAACCGCTTCATCCAGCGGCCCCAGACCTTCCACGATTTCCTCTCCGATCTCATGCCCGACGCGCCAGCGCTCGAGAAAGTTGCCTAAAGGTCCGCCGACCGGCGCGTAAAGCTCTGCCCTTGCGCTTTGCCGGTTTAGCCGCCAAACGGTAAATTATGGAATTTCTCGCCTCCCCCCTCACTTACGCGCTGCTGGCGGCCAATATCATATTGAGCCTGATGGCGTTTGGCGATGAGCTCTTTCTCAATAAGGGACTGTTCATTGTCGGCCCGATTTTGCAGGACAAACAATATTACCGGCTGGTCTCGTCGGGCTTCCTGCATGGCAGCCAGGGGCACCTGCTCGTCAATATGCTGACGCTGTTCTTTTTTGGGCCACCGCTGGAAGGTATTCTCGGCACCGGCCTGTTCGCCGTTATCTATTTCATCAGCCTGCTTGGCGGTAGCCTCTGGTCCTTGATGGAGAACCGCCGCAATCCGCGCTATTCGGCGCTTGGAGCCTCGGGCGCAATTTCGGGCGTGCTGATCTCGTTTTCCCTGTTTGCACCGTTCAGCACACTCCTCTTATTCTTTGTCCTGCCCATGCCCGCCATTGTGTTTACCGCGCTTTATATCGGCTACAGCATGTATGCGTCCGTCTACCAAAAAAACTCACGCATCGGTCATGACGCCCACCTTGGCGGCGCGTTGGCGGGGGGGCTGGCAACCGTGCTCCTCGTCCCGGGCGTCTGGGGCGGGTTCATCAAAGCGATCGAAAGCGTTCTGGGGATGGGCTAGAGCATGGGCGCGGTGGCAGACGCATATGCGCGCCTACTCTCCGATGGCACCATGCAGCCCGACCCCGAACAGGCCGCAACCCTTGCCCGTCTCGATACGCTCTCCGCTGCCCTCGTCGCTGCCGCCCCCCGCCTCTTCCGCAAACCCGAACCGCCAAACGGGCTTTATATCTGGGGCGATGTCGGACGCGGCAAGTCGATGCTGATGGATCTCTTCTTCCAGCACACGCCCGTCAAAAGCAAAATGCGCATCCACTTCCACGCCTTCATGCAGGACACCCACGCCTTCCTCAACTATTGGCGCAGCCTGTCGGACAAAGAGAAAAAGCGCAGCCAGTGGCGCGTGCGCGGCGAACCGCTCGACGATCCCATCGGCCCCGCCGCCGCCAAGATCGCCGCCCATGCAAAACTCCTCTGCTTTGACGAGTTCCAAGTCACCCAGATCACAGACGCCATGATCCTCTCGCGCCTGTTCGATGCCCTGTTTGCACGCGGCATCACAATGGTCTCAACCTCCAACAGACCGCCCGACGATCTCTATAAGGATGGTCTGAACCGGCAGCATTTTACCCCCTTTATCGAACGGCTGAAGCAAAAGTGCGACACGCTGAACCTCACGGCCGAACGCGACTACCGGCTCGACCGGCTCTGCGAAGCCCCCGTCTGGTATGCCCCGCTTGGCCCCGATGCAGACGCGGCGCTCGACGCAGCATGGTCGCGGCTGACCCTGGACGCAAAGCCCGAAACCCTCAGCCTCAACATCAATGGCCGCACCCTGCCCGTCCCCGCCCATGCCGCAGGGCTCGCCCGTTTTGACTTTGCAGACCTGTGCGCCCGCCCGCTTGGCCCAGCCGATTATCTCGCCATTGCCGCACGGTTCCACACGGTCCTGATTGACCGCATCCCCAAGCTCAGCCCTGAAAACAAGAATGAAGCCATCCGCTTTGTCACGCTGATTGATGCGCTCTATGAAGCCAAAACCAATCTCGTCGCCTCCGCCGCCGCCGAGCCCGACGCGCTCTACACCAAGGGCGATGGCAGTTTCGAGTTCCAACGCACCGCCAGCCGCCTCTTCGAAATGCGCTCCACCGAATATTTCGCGCAAGAGCGGGCTACCGAGCCGGCCGAACCATCCCCGCCTACCCCATCCTGATACAGCAGATCACACAGCCAAATCGTCTTCAATGGCGTCGTTTTCCGGTCGCTTACGGAAAATAAACATCAGAATGCCGAGGATCACGAGCAGGGTGAACGCGGGCGCAATCGCGCTATACCATTTGAACGCCCGGCCACTTTCCGGCCCCTGATAGCGGACCGCGTTCATAATGGTGCCCGACGCCACGCCGACCGGCACGCTGTCACCAATGAAATACTTGTCATAGACTGCCTCGGACACCGAAATGCGGTGCACCCCCTCAGGCAAACTGGCTTCATAAACCTCCGATGTGGTGACATTGCCAACGAGCGACACGTCTATCTCATGGTCACCGATACACGTGTCCGAGCCTTCTGTCGCAATCGCACACCAAAAGCCGATGGCCGAGGCCGTTTGTTGCTCATGATTAAAATCATAGATCAGCCTGTCATACGCATCGAGATTGCCGAACACGAGCGCCGCAAAGCCGCCCAGTATCCATTTCCAAAATCCGCCGCCAGAGCTTTCGCGTCCGGAACTTCTCCCTTTGGCCATAAGACCCTCCTCTTCCCTTGATTGAAATCTGGCGCATTTCAGGAAGCTTGTCCACCATCGCGCCTTACCCCTTCCCTGAACCCGCCCCAGCGCCTATACCCCGCGCCATGACCGATCTTTCTGCGACCAGTTTCATCTCGCCGGGCTTCGAGCCTGTGGCCGACGCCTTCCTCGAGAACTTTGACGAAGGGCTCGAGCTTGGCGCAGG
>CALLCD010000035.1 GCA_938049795.1 uncultured Hyphomonadaceae bacterium
GGTCGAGCGTCAGCCGGTTTGCGTTCGGCCCGATAAGCGGCAGGCGGCGCAGGCGCACGCCCGTTGCGGCAAAAATCGCATTGGCAAGCGCCGGTCCGGCAGGCGGTGTGCCCGGTTCGCCAACTCCGCCCGGCGGCGCGGTTGAGGCCATCACCTCAACCTCGAACGCGCGCGGCGCCTCGGCCATCCGCATCAGCCGCCAGTCAGGAAAATTCTTCTGGTCCACCGCTCCGCCTGTCGCAGTGATCTCGCCATAAAGCGCATTGGACAGACCATAAATCGTCCCGCCTTCCATCTGTGCCTGAACATGGCGCGGATTGATCACTGTGCCCGCATCAACGGCGACCCATATGCCGGGGATAGACAGTGCGCCGTCCTCGGCCACCGCCACTTCGATCACCGTCGCGACATAACTCAAAAATGATCTGTGCACGGCAATACCAAGCCCATGTCCCTCGGGCAGGGCACGTCCCCATCCGGCCATTTGCGCAGCGCGTTCGCCAGCCGCTTTTAGCCGTGCCGTATCAATCGGATAAGTGTCCATATCGGCGGAATAATTCGCATAGTCCGCCCCATCTGCCGCCAGATCGACATGCCGGTCCGGCCCGATCAGTTCCAGCAGAAAATCCTTCTGGTCGCGTCCGGCTGCATGGGCCAGTTCGGCGGCAAAACTCTGCACCGCAAAGGCATGCTGATTGTTCGCCACAGAGCGCAGCCAGCCAATCCGGAGGCCCGCTTCGGTCTGCCCGGACTCAATGCGAATGTTCGGAATATCAAACGGCATATCCGTCGCCCCAAGCCCCATCTCGCCAGCGGAAGGTTCATTCGCGCCTTCGGTAAAGGTCGAGGAGATTGTCGGGAATACTGCCCGATGTAGCCAGCCGGTCACCTTGCCGTTCGCATCAAATCCCGCTTCGAGATGCTGGGCGCTCGGGGCATGGAAATAGTCATACCCAAGATCATCTTCGCGCGTCCATGTCACTTTCACCGGCTTGCCAACCTCGCGTGCAATGACCGCCGCTTCGACCACAAAGTCCGGCTTGGACTTGCGCCCGAACGCGCCGCCGAGCCATGTCGCATGAACGGTAATATCCTCCGGCGCCATACCGAGTTGCCCCGCCAGCGTTGCCCGCGTGCTTTGCGGGTCTTGCACACAGGCCCAGCACTCAAGCTTGTTGCCCGTCCAGCGCGCCGTCGCGGCGGGCGGCTCCATCGAGGAATGCGCAAAAGACGCGACATGATAGTCCGCGCTGATGTTCGTTTGCGCCGCTCCTAGCGCGCCTGCCACATCGCCACGATTGCGATGCACGCTGCCCGCCTTTTGTGCTGTCGCCATCATCGCGGCGTCATAGCTCTCCGAAGAATGATCCGCATTCGGCCCATCCTGCCACGTCACATCCAGCGCGTTGCGTCCCTGTATCGCCGCCCAAGTGTCCGACGCCACAACCGCCACTCCGCCCACCGGCTGGAACCGGACCGGCGCCATCGGTTCGGACAGGCGCACCGTCGCCAAAACGCCCTGTACGGATTTTGCTGCCGTATCATCAAACTGGTTGATCTTGCCAAAAATTTGCGGCGGCCGCGCCACCACGGCATAGACCATATCGTCGAGCTGGACATCAATCCCGAACGTGCCTTGCCCGACCACGATCTGCTCAACCGTCAGTGAGGAGACGTTTTTCCCAATATAACGCCAGTCCTCGCGCGCCTTGAGCGCAATCTCGTCCTCGGCTGGCACTTGCAGCTTCCCCGCCGCCTCGACCAGCTCGCCATACCCCAGCGTCTTACCCTCCGGCCCGACAATCTTGCCAAGGTCCGCGCGCACATCGGCGACGCCTACACCCCACTCGTTCGCCGCGGCCTGTTCCAGCATCGTCCGCATCGCCGCGCCCGCCACGCGCAGCCGGTGAAAGTTAAACCGGACCGAGCGCGACCCGTCCGTGTTCTGATCACCATATTTCGGATCGCCCAGCGCCTGCACAATGTTCACATCCGTCCAGTCCGCATCCAGCTCATCGGCGACAATCTGCGCCATGCTGGTCCAGACCTGCTGCCCCATTTCCGAGCGGTGCACAGTGATGTTCACCGCTCCGTTTTTCGCGATCTCGATCCACAGCGCCGGTGTCGCGTCCCCGCCCGCTACATCGGTCAGCGGACTTGGCCGGGCCTCTGGCGCAGCGGCAACCGGCGTATTTTCCTCCGCGCTTGAGCATCCCGCCAGCACGACCCCGAGCGCCAGCCCCGATGACGCCATCACAAAGCCGCGTCGGCTCATCGCCAGTCCGCGTGCCTTGTCCTCGGCAGCAGGGGCAGGGGTCTCGGAAAGCCCTGCAAGTTGCGCGAATGTCGTGCCCAATTCCGGTTTGTTCAGAAACATATGCGGATGCCTTATCGTCAGGGTTTGGCGATGCTGACAGTGAGGATCGTCCAAAACGCCAGCGCTCCGCCAAGCATGCCGAATTGTCCGTCCTTTGTCGAGATGCGTCCGCCGCCGCTCTACCCCAAAACGCCCGCCTCGCGCACAATATCATAGCCGTAAACCCAGTCCTGTTGCGCGAGGCCCAGCTTCGGTGCAATCCGTCCGGCGAGCCATATCGGCCCATAGCTTGCCAGCCTGCCCGCAAAGCTGCGCCTGTGAAACCGCCCTGCATTTGCTCGCGACCCCGCCTGAACGCGGCCCGCCCGCGCGCGCCTGAGCCCCTCGAACGCGCCGAGCGCCGCCGGAATATCCCCCGCGCTCTGGCTCAGCTTCGCCGCCAGCGCCCAGGCGTCCTCAATCGCCATCGCAGCCCCCTGCGCCATAAAGGGCAACATCGGATGGGCCGCATCCCCCATCAGCGCGACGCGCCCTTGCGTCCATGTCTCCAGAGGTGGCCGGTCAAACAGCGCCCAGCGATAAAGCGCGTCCGCCTCTTCCAATATCCGCCGGACATTGGGATGCCAGCCCGCAAAGTCTGCCAGCGCCTCGGCCCGCTCGCCGCGCTCGGACCAGCTCTCGGCCGTCCAGTCATCGCGCTCGACCACAGCCACGAGATTGGCTAGCCGCCCGCCCGCCAGCAAATAGGTCACCGCATGTTTGCCGCGCCCCATCCAGGCGCAGGCCACAGGGTCCGGCTGGTCTACCCCCAGCCGCTCGACCGGCACCACGGCCCGCCACGCAACATTGCCCGTAAAGGCCGGCGCGTCTGGCCCGATCATCTGTGTACGCACAACCGAGTGGATGCCATCGGACCCGATCACCACATCGCCCGCAACCTCCTCGCCACCGGCCAACACCGCGCGCGCGCCCGCACTATCTTGTGCAAACCCACCCACTTTCGCGCCGAGCCGAACCGCACCCACAACCCGCGCCTCCAGCGCTTCACGTAACACGCGCACCAAGTCCGCCCGATGAATATGCAAATAGGGCGCACCCCACCGCGCGACCGCTGTCTCGCTCAGCGGCGCGCGGATCAGCCTCTGCCCGCTGAGCCCCATGCGCAGCTCAATCGCCTCGGGCCGGAACCCCGCCGCCTCCAGCGCCTCGCCCAGCCCAAGCTCTGCAAATACTTTCATCGCATTGGGACTGATCTGGATGCCCGCGCCTACCTCGCCCAGCTCTGGTGCCTGTTCGAGCACCGCCACATCCCAGCCAATATGATGGCAACACAGCGCCGCCGTCAGCCCGCCAATCCCGCCGCCAATGATCACCACTTTCATGACGCGCGCGCCTTTCTTTGAGTGTGTCCATTATGGACGGACGCAACGGTCGCCGCAACCAGCCATCCCACGAACACCCAAGGTCCGTCTCCCCAACGGACGTTGGGGGCCATGGCCACACAGACTGGACAAGCTGCCATGGACCCTAATGTGCATTAGGGAGGCGGACCCGTGTTGCTTGTGGAGACCACACCCCTTGAAATAAACCCCGCTTAATGGTCAAGTTTGGCGGGGTTTCGGGAGAACACATGACATGCCATCCATCCAGCAATCGCGGTTCGCGCTCCCTGCGCTCCTAATCCTGATCGGGCTCGTCTATCTGTTTCGCGGCGTGCTGGTCACCCCG
>CALLCD010000036.1 GCA_938049795.1 uncultured Hyphomonadaceae bacterium
CCGACATAGGCGCTCCGGCTTGCATGATGCGCGCCGCATTCAAAGGTTATAATCGGAGTTCCCCATGACCCTACGCACTGTTTTCGCCGCCCTCGCGCTGGCCACTGCCCCCGCCCTTGTGTCCATCCCCGCGCTGGCACAGACCGTTCCGCAGACTTACACCAGCGAGGACAGCAATCTGGCCATTGGCGGCTATGACACTGTGTCCTATTTCTCCGGCACGCCGGTTGAAGGCAGCGCCGCGTTCACCACAACCTATCAAGGCGCGCAATACCAGTTTGCGTCTCAGGAAAATCTCGACACATTCCTTGGCGATCCGGCCAAATATGCGCCGCAATATGGCGGGCATTGCGCTTATGGCGCCGCGCAAGAAGCGGCCTTTCCCGGAGATCCGGAGATTTATGCGATTGTCGATGGCAAGCTCTATCTGAATTATAATGCCGATGTTCAAGAGACATGGACCGCTGATCAGTCCGGCTATATCGACAGTGCTGACGAGGCTTGGCCGAAGCTGACCGGCGATGCGCCTGCAAACCGACCGGCGCACGGGTCCTAGGCGGGCAAGCGCCCTCCCCTGAAATAGAAAAGGCTGGCACGCCAAAGCGGAGTGCCAGCCTTTTTTTGTGGTCTATTGGAAAATCACCCCTCGAACGGATCGCGGATCAGGACCACGTCTTCGCGTTCGGGTGAGGTTGAGACGAGGGCGGCAGGGCAGCCGACGAGTTCTTCGAGACGGCGGATATATTTGATGGCTTGAGCAGGAAGATCATTCCAGCTGCGTGCGCCGCGGGTTGTTTCGGACCAGCCGGGCATGGTCTCGTAGATCGGCTCGACGGCGGCCTGATCGGTGACACCGGCGGGGAAATAGTCGATCTCTTGTCCGTGTAGCTTATAGCCCGTGCAGATATGGATCTCCTCGAACCCGTCGAGCACGTCGAGCTTGGTCAGCGCCAGTCCGGTGACGCCCGATGTTGCGCAGGCCTGACGCACCATGACTGCATCAAACCAGCCGCACCGGCGCTTGCGGCCGGTCACCGTGCCGAACTCGTGGCCGGCGGTGCCAAGGCGTTCGCCGATCTCATTGTCTTGTTCGGTCGGGAAAGGTCCGGCACCGACGCGCGTGGTGTAGGCTTTGGCGAGCCCGAGCACATAGGACACCGCACGCGGGCCGACGCCGCTGCCGGCGGACGCATTGCCCGCAACAACATTGGACGAGGTGACATAAGGATAGGTGCCGTGGTCCACATCGAGCATGACCCCTTGGGCGCCTTCAAACAGGATGCGTTTTCCGGCCCGCACAAAGCCGTCCATATCTTTCCAGACGGGGCGCGCATGCGAGAGAATGCGCGGGGCGATTTTGAGCAGTTCGGCTTTGAGCGCTGCTGCGTCGGGCGCGTCGATGCCAAGCCCTTTGCGCAAAGGTGTGTGGTGGGCGATCAGGCGTTCAAGCTTCATATCGAGCGCGGCTTCATCGGCAAGGTCGGCCACGCGGATGGCGCGGCGTCCGACCCGGTCTTCGTAGGCCGGCCCGATGCCGCGCTTTGTGGTGCCGATTTTCGCGCCTGCCAATGCGCTTTCGCGGGCGGCATCAAGGTCGCGGTGCCATGGCAGAATGAGGCAGGCATTGTCGGCAAGGTAGAGATCATCGGGCGTCAGCACCACGCCGCCTTCGGCCATGCCGTCCATTTCGCTGATCAATTGCCACGGATCGACGACAACGCCATTGCCGATGATCGAGAGTTTGCCGCCGCGCACGACGCCGGAGGGCAAGAGGTTCAGCTTATAGGTCTTGTTGCCAATGACCAGCGTATGACCCGCATTGTGCCCGCCCTGAAAGCGGACCACCACATCGGCCCTGTGGGAGAGCCAATCGACAATCTTACCCTTACCCTCGTCGCCCCATTGAGCGCCGACAACAACCACACCTGACATATTGAGAACTCCGCCGTTTCAGACGTGGTGACAGGGACACTGAATTTGCGCGAAAAGCAAGGATCAGAGCGAATGAAAATTCATATCCGGTGCAAAATCCGGTTATTCGGGCGGCTCGGCGGGGTTGTCAGCGGGTTGGCCACTGTGTTGACCAGCGTGTTCACCCGCGTCCTCGGTGGGCTCTGATTCTGCCTCCTCCGTCTCGTCTGGTGCGGATGTAAACGCTGTGCCCGGCTTTACCGTGTGCAAATGCACATCGCGCTGGGGAAACGGAATTTCGATGCCTTCCGCTTTCAGGGCCCGAAATATGGAAAAGCGCAAATCATTCTGGACGGGTATACGGTCATCCACATTGTTGATGAAGATGCGCACTTCGAAGTCGAGCGAGCTGTCACCATAGTTTTTAAAGAAGACGATGGGCAGCGGATAGCTCAGCACGCGCGGGCTGGCCTTGGCGCATCTGAGCAGGATCTCTGCGACTTGTTCAGGGTCGGCGCTATAGCTGACCCCTATGGGCACAACCAGACGCGTATAGCGGTTCTTGTGGGTCCAGTTGGTGACGGGCGCGGTGACCAGTTCGGAATTGGGTACGATGACCGAGGCCCAGTCAAAGGTTTCAATCTCGGTGGAGCGAACGCTGATGCTCTTGACGATGCCCTCACCTGCCGAGGTGACAATCCAGTCGCCAACCTTGATTGGGCGCTCGAACAGTAAGATCAGCCCCGAGACGAAATTGTTGACGATGCTCTGAAGACCGAAGCCGATTCCCAGTGACAGGGCACCGGCAACAAGCGCCAGATTTGCCCAGGGAAATCCGAGCACACCAAAAGCCGAAGCCACCGCAATGATGAGCCCGACATAGCCCATCAATGTCAGCAATGTGTTGTGCAGCCCGCTGTCCATGCCGGTCGGTTCGAAGATCCGTTTGTCCGCGATCCGCTGGATCAGTCGGGTCAGGAGCAGGATGACAATCAGAACACCGAGCGCTTTGAGCATGTTGGCAATCGAGATGGTGAAGCCGCCAATCTCAAACCCGAACAGGGCATCGGACGCCCAATTTCGCAGATCGGACTGCTCGACCCCGAAGATCAACAAGACCAGTGGAACGAGCAGCAGAACAAGGATAAAATCAATCAACAGCCGCAACCAGAGGAGCAAAGAGCTGTCGTCTTTCTCTTTGGCAATCTGGCTTGCCCCGCCCGCCGACACCGTTCTGGCGCCAGCAGTCTGTTCGAACCAGGTCGCAAGCTCGAACAATAAGGCCCGCGCAAACCATGCCCCTGTCAACAGGAATGACAAAAAGTAGAGCCGTGTGCTGGCAAAGCGTGCGAGCGAGACATAGCCGGTGACCGTTGCCAAGATGATGAAAATGGCAAACAGGCCCGCCAAGTTTCGCGTCCATTGCCAAAATCTGAGCGTCTCGGGCGAATAGGTTTCCCGGTTTTCAGTATCAAGCTTCCACAATTGCGGGCGCGCCATGATAAATAATAAGATGGCCCCGATCACCGATACGGACGCGCCGGTCAGGGTTAGCATTTCGCGCGAGGATTCGAGCCATTCGGCCAGACGGCGCAACACCGCGTCCGCCGAAAAGACCACGACAATAGACATGATCAGAAACCGCACTGCGGCGGCGCGGTCAGAGCAGAGCGGGATCAGTCGCCACTGGGGCAGTTTCGGTGCGAAGACAGCCGTTGCGACATCCCAGACCACAAACAGGGTTGCCACGGCCAGAAGGCATGAGCCGACAAATGTCGATGTACTTGGTGTGACAAGGCCATAGCCGCGCGCGACTTGATAGAAGACGGTCGCGCCGATCAAAGCGGGCATGGCGCGGGTCAGGACGCGCAAGCCCGCCGCTGCAACGCGGCGCGAGGGGGTCGGCTCCTGCGCCTGCATGCGGGTAATGATGCGTTGGTCCAGCCAGCGCGGAACCGGCGAGAGCATCAAGAGGGCAAACACAATGCTGAGCAATAAGGCTGAGATGGCGCTGGTATAGCGGCCCTCCTCGCGCAGCGCGGCCTGCCACCCTGTGAACCGAAGCGCGAAGGCTTTACGGTCGGCGGCAAAAGAGTCGGCTATGGTTTTCAAAACGCTTGGCCGGAAGGGCACGCGGTCCTGTTCGAAAATGCGGCTGTAGAAGGCTTGTCGGCGGCGTTCGGCAATGTCGAGTAAGAGGCGGTTGGCTTCGACGATGTTGATGTCCGACTTTACGATATCTGCTTCGAGCCCACTGATCGCGGCCTGCAAATCCTGACGCCGCTGGGCAATCGCTGGTGCCTCGTCAACCCCTTTAATTTGTGGAGCCAATCGGTCCCTATCCGCCATGATCTCGGCCAGTCGCGCGCGCAAGGGGGCAATCGCGGCTTCTTCGCGCTGGCGAATGTCGCGGACTGTGGCGCGCAGTTCGAGCAAATCGCTGGCGGGCAGGTCATCCACCAACTCACTTGCAAGTTGCAAGCTTGTTGTGCGCGCCTCAAGTGTGTCTAGCGCCGAATCATCGGGTCCGAGCTCGGTCTGAGCCTGCGCGAGAGAGAGGACTGATGACAAGATGAGGCAGCAGAAGACCACTCCGAGCCAATTTCGCAAGTTAACCACACATGGTCCTCCGTCTGTCTCTATGCTAGAATATATCGCCAGAGATGTCACGGTTCGCGGCGCCCCCAAAATTGGCGAACCTGTAGTAAATACTATAATATGTGTTGCATCAGAGTGCTTGCTAAACCCGGTCTGGCCCGATACACAACAGCGCAACCGTAAGAATGGATGGGTCGGCAAGATGGAAAATAGTTCATTATAAGTAATGAGCCGACGTGAATTAGTTTAGAGTAGTTATTTGAAGGATATTGGAGGGACGACATAGATGTCGAGAGATACAGTAAAACAACCGACGGACGTGGATCGATATGTCGGTATGCAAGTGCGGGCTGCACGGCGCGAGTTAA
>CALLCD010000037.1 GCA_938049795.1 uncultured Hyphomonadaceae bacterium
ACGGATGGCGCGCCATGAATGCGCTGATTGACGGGGCCATCGACAAATCCCGCATGGTGATGATCATTCTGATCTTCGCCCTCGTCTCGGGCACGCTGACCTATATCAACATCCCCAAAGAAGCCGATCCCGAAATCCCCGTCCCCTTTGTCGGGGTGACGGTGCCGCTTGAGGGCGTCTCGCCGGAGGATGCCGAACGGCTGCTCGTCCGCCCGTCGGAAAACCAGTTGCAGACCATTGAAGGGCTCAAACAGATTGACGGCACGGCGACAGAGGGCATCGGTCAGGTCATTCTCGAATTTGGCATTTCCTTCGATCCCGATCAGGCTCTGCTTGATGTGCGCGAAAAGATCGACCTTGCCGAACGCGACTACCCCGCCGATGCACGCGAACCGATCATCACCGAAATCAACACAGCACTCTTCCCCGTGCTTGTGGTCAATCTCTATGGCGATGTGCCCGAGCGTGGCCTCTACCGGATTGCCCGCGATTTGCAGGACGATCTTGAAGCACTGCCCGGCGTGCTGGAAGCCAATTTGCGCGGCGACCGCGAGGAAGTGCTCGAGATCATCGTCGATCCGGTCAAGCTCGAAAACTACAACATCTCCCACCAACAGATTTTGCAAACCGTGTCGGCCAACAACCAGCTTGTCCCCGCAGGCCAGATCGATACCGGCTCGGGCAGTTTCCCGATCAAAGTGCCCGGCCTGATCAAGACAGCCGAAGACGCGTTCAATCTGCCAATCCAGCAATCGGGCGATGCTGTGATCACGCTGGCCGATGTCGCCGAGATCCGCCGGACCTTCAAAGACCGCGAAGTGTTCGCCCAGTTCAATGGCAAGCCCGCCGTCTCGATCCAGATCGTCAAACGCTCCGGCGCCAATATATTGAGCACGATTGACGAAGTCCGTGCAACGCTGGGCGAGGCGGAGAAAACATGGCCTGAAAGCCTGAACTCGGTGATTACGTCCGATCAGTCCATCACGATTGAAAGTCAGGTTGGCCAATTGCAGGCCTCTATTGTGACCGCCGTTCTGCTGGTGATGATTATTGTTGTGGCCGCGCTCGGTCTGCGGTCGGCGCTCTTGGTGGGCATCGCCATTCCGGCCAGCTTTGTGATGGCGTTCCTGCTGCTTGGCATGTACGGGCTGACGATCAATCTGATGGTGATGTTCGGCATGCTGATTGCTGTCGGGATTCTGGTCGATGGGGCAATTGTGGTGGTCGAATATGCCGACCGCAAAATGGCCGAGGGGCTCGATAAGGTCGAAGCCTATCGCCTCGCTGCCAAGCGCATGTTCTGGCCGATTGTGGCCTCGAACGCGACCACGCTTGCCGCCTTTGTCCCCTTCCTGTTCTGGGATTCGCTTGTCGGCAAATTCATGTCCTATCTGCCGCTGACGCTGATCTTTGTGCTGACCTCCTCGCTTGTCATGGCGCTGATCTTCCTGCCCGTGCTCGGATCTTTGTTTGGGGGCCGCGCGATTGGCGAGGATGACACGGACACCAGTCTCAAAGCGCTCTCCGGCGCGGAAGGTGACCCGATGAAAGCGCTTGGCTGGCTTGGACGCTATGCCCGCTTTACCAGCCAGCTTATTGCCCGTCCGTTGCTGGTCACCCTTGGCGCGACCTTGACCATCCTCGCCATTGGCGTGTGGTTTGCGGCCACCGACCATCGCTCCGAACTGTTCCTTGATCTCGAGCCCGAAGAAGTCTTCGTCTTTGTCAGCGGGCAAGGCAGCCTGTCCGCCGAGGAGGAATTTGCGCTCGTCAAACGTGTCGAGACCGCAGTGCTCAACACTGAAGGCATCCGGTCCGTCTCGACCCGCGCAGGCACTCAGGCTGGCCAAATCCAGATTTTTGATGGCAATGGACCCACCGATTCCATCGGCTCTTTGCTGGTAACCCTGCAAACCAAAGTCCACGGTTATGATGGCCGGCTGGCCGAAGAGGCGCTGCGCCGCAATGTCTCCAATGTGCCCGGGGCACGCGTTGAAATCGCCCGCCGCGAGCAAGGCCCCCCGAGCGGCAAGGATGTCCAGCTGTCCCTGCTCGGCGAAGATCCCGACCTGCTGGAAGCGACGGCTATGCGCGTCCGCGACTATCTGCGGCAAGATGACGAACTGCGCGAACTTGACGACACGCTGCCCCTGCCCGGGCTTGAATATACGCTCGAAGTGGACCGCGCGCAGGCCGGCAAGTTCGGCGTTGATGTCGCCCAGATCGGCGCTGTCGTCCAGCTTGTGACAACCGGCGTTCTGGTCGGACGGTATCGGCCAGATGACGCGATTGACGAAGTGGACATCCGCGTCCGGTTCCCCAAAGACGCGCGCAGTGTCGAAGCGCTCGACCGCTTGCGCATTGCCACGCCGGACGGACAGGTTCCGCTGGCCGAATTTGTCGAGCGTGTGCCCGCGCCGCGTGTCAGCACCATCAGCCGACGAGACGGTGCGCGCGTGCTCACCTTGCGAGCCAATGCCGTCGAGCAAGGCCAAGGCGCGGCAAAGGTCGCAGAGCTCAAGGAATGGCTGGAGACGGCAGACATTGACCCCTCCATCGAGACCCGGTTTGAAGGCGCAGACGAAGACGCGCAGGAAGCGGCCGCTTTCTTTGTGTCCGCTGCGATTGCCGCGCTGTTTTTGATGGCGGTGATCCTGCTTTGGGAGTTTAACAATTTCTATCATGTCGCGTTGACGCTGACGGCGGTGATTATCTCAACGGCAGGCGTTCTGATCGGGATACAGGTCTTCCTGCCCTATATATCGACCCTGATGATCGGGACCGGCATCGTGGCGCTGGCGGGGATTGTGGTGAACAACAATATCGTCCTGATCGACACGTTCCAGCGCCTTCAGGCGAGCGGACGAACAGCCGAAGAAGCCGCCATTGCCGCCGCCGCGCAGCGCATTCGTCCGATCCTTCTGACCACCGCCACCACGATTTGCGGCCTGTTGCCGATGATGTACCAGCTCAATGTCAACTTCCGCGACGGGATTGTCGGCATTGGTGGCGGCGCGGCAGAATGGTGGGTCCAACTCTCAACGGCAGTTGTGTTCGGGCTGGGTTTCTCGACCATTATGACGCTGATCGTGACACCGGTCTGGCTGGCTGTGCCTGAAAAACTCGGCCGCGTTCGCCGGCGGATCTTTGGCCGGTCCGAGCGCTCCGCCGATGGTCATTCCAATCTGGACTATGCGCCAGACCGCAAACCCCGCGGCAATGACGATCTACGCCCCGCCGCTGAATAGACCCGCCGCACCCCCATAGCGCGGGAACAAAATCCTTGCGGCAGACATGCGATTGCGGCCATAACGAGTGATGGACTGGGACAAG
>CALLCD010000038.1 GCA_938049795.1 uncultured Hyphomonadaceae bacterium
ACGATTGGCGTGCTTGGGCCGTTTGCGCCGCTGGTCAATGGTGTGGCGGCGTCGCGCGGTTTGATCGGGAACCTCGATCCTGCGGACCCGGCCAACCGTTTCCGCAATGCGATCTCTCCCAATCAGGGCTTCCGCGATGAAGTGCAGGATTGGGGCGTGTCTGCCGAATTCGAGCATGGATTTGGCTGGGCTGATTTCACGTCGATCACGGCGCTGCGGGTGTTTGATTCGATCCGCGATCAGGACATTGATTTCTCCGGTCTTGATCGGGCTTCGCGGAATGGTACGACCAATGCCGACCGCGCCTTTACGCAAGAGTTCCGTTTGAGCGGGCAATCGGGCAAGCTCGATTGGCTGGTCGGCGCGTTCTATCTCAATGAAGACATTGAGACATTTGATACGATCCAGTTTGGCATTGATGGCGATGTGTTTAGTGACGCGTCTTTTGCCGGTTTCTCGCAAGGCGCTATCGGGCTGCCTCTGTCCTTGTTTGGCACCAATGTTGGCCCCGGACCTGGTGGTGGCGCGACGCCATTCCTGTTTACGGATACGGCTGGTTTGAGCGGCTTGCCAGCGGGTACGATTGTTCCGTTCGCGATCCTGCAGCCTGTGCTTGAAGGGGCGGGCGCTGCGGCGGCGGCTCAACTCTTGCCATTGCTGCAATCGGGCGCGATTGATCAGGCGACATTTGATGCGCAACTGGCGGCGGCTGTTGCCGGTGCGCAGGGCACGTTCACACCGTTCTTCCTGCCAGCGACACCTGCGGGCGCGGGCGCGTTTGATACGTTTAACCAGACGACAAATGCGATCGCGGTGTTCACGCACAATCAGTATGAGGTCACCGACAAGCTGACTCTGACCGGCGGTTTGCGCTATAACTACGAGGAACGGTCGATCCGGGCGAACCTTGATGCGTCGAGCATTCCGGCCTGTGCGGTTTTGCAGGATCCGGCCACACAGTTTGCAACCGCAGCTGTTCCGGACCTTAATCCGCTCTTGCCATTCTTTGGTGTGGCGAACTTGTTTGCCTGTAACCCAGCGGTTAATCCGGAATTTGACGTGCTGGATGGCGCGCGCGAGAGCCGGTCTGACAGCGAGTTTACCGGAACGATCAAAGTGGCCTATGAGCTGACCGATGATATTCTGCTGTTCAGCGGATATAATCGCGGCTTCAAATCGGGCGGCTTCAATCTGGACCGTTCCAGCCTTGAATCGACCTTTGTTGGCAATGCGCTTGGCGCGCCGAATGATGGTCCGCAATTGCTTGACCTTGAATTTGATCCGGAGACGGTCAATTCTTATGAGGCCGGTTTCAAGTCGAGCTGGTTTGATAATCGTCTGACTGTGAATGCGACGGGTTTCTATTCCGATGTTGAAGGGTTCCAAGAGAACACATTTAACGGAACGAACTTTGTGGTGTTCAATAATGATGTCGAGACATTCGGTGTTGAGGTCGATCTCGGAGCAGAACCTATTGATGGGCTTGTGCTGCAGGGCGGCTTTATCTGGGTGGATGCAACACGGACATTTGTTGATCCGGATGCGCCGCCACTTCCGGGTGCGGTCAACGAGGATGGAACGAACACAGGACAGCAGCTTGGCAATACGCCGGAGTTCGTTCTGACCGGATCTGCGACCTATATCTTCCCGCTGACCGATCAGTTCGAAGGCACGCTGCACACCAATGTGCGTTGGCAGTCAGATACCAATCTGGTTCAGGGCACTCTGTTTGAAGCGTTTGAGAACGGGGCGTATGCGACGGTCGGCGCGCGGGCAGGGGTTCAAACGACAGACGGGAAATATGCGCTGTCTGTGTTTGCAACCAATCTGTTTGATCAGGACTTCAACGTCACAGCGTTCGGTGTTCCTGAGCAGGGCGGCACATTTGCAACCTTCCCGGGCGCGCCGCGTTTCTGGGGCGGTGAGTTCAAGGTCCGCTTCTAGGGCTTGATCACTTGGACTGAAATGAAGGGCCTCGCCGGATGTGTTCGGCGGGGTCTTTTCTTTGCGGGACGCTTTTTATTTCGCTCGGTGTTTGAGGGCGAAATTGGCGATAAAGAAAGCGACCGCTTCGAAGGCGACGAAGCGCCATGTGGCCGCTTCGGGCAGGTCGCCGAGCAAGACGGAGGCAATGCGCGCAAAGCAGTAGCCGCCCATATAGATGGCGATGAACCAGAGGGCAGGGCGGACGAGATCGTCTTTGAGGGCAGCGGCAAGACACAGGAGAGCTGCGCCCAGGCTGACCCCACCAAAGATGCCGCGGATTTCGAATGTGCCGTTCGGTCCGCCAATCTCGACGCCAAGCTGGCCGGTCATGCCGACCGGGTCAAGCAGCGACCAGAGGCCGAAAGCGGTGTACATCAGGCCCATGCCTGCGAGGAATATGCGTGTCATCATCGGGCCAGTTAGCGCAGAGTTTGGCCGTCAGGCAAGGAAAACCCCGAAACGGGGGTCCGTTCCGGGGGTGTCCGTTTGTCTTGATCTTAGGGGCTTTGCGCGCTCGGAACGGCTAGGCCTTTTGATCAGTGGCCACCCGCATTGGCGCGGGTCGAGAAGGTTGCCGCATTGCCAATGGCGGTGGCGGTGGCCGCAGTGCTGCCGACATGGGTGGCCATAACATTTGTGCGTGCGGCGACATTGCCCGAATTGAACTGTTCGGTGCGTGCGCCGAGCGCTCCATCTGTTGCGGATGCAGAGACCGAGTTGCCGATGGCGCTCGAACTTGCGAACCCTGTGCCGCCGCTAAAGCCGTTTGTATTCAGCGTGACGGTGCTTGTGACATGGCCGGCATTGTTCTGGATATTGTCCAGATGGGTGTTGCCGCCATAGCTGTGGGAGCTGACCGCGTTGCCGACCCCGTTTGCCGAGGTTGAGGCAATGCCCGAAAAGTCAGCCACTTGTGTAAAGGCATCGGCTTCGATCTTGGCACCGTTGAACTGGAAGGTCTCGTTGCCGTCGCTTCCAACTGCGACATTGGCGTCGAGATTTTCGGCGGTGATCTGGTTGCCAGCTGCAGAAGCTGCATTGGTGACGTCTTCGGTAATGTCGGCATCAACATCTGCAATGGCGGTGATGTTTGTGCCCGGTGCGGTGGTCTGCACGGCGCCATTATAGGCGTCATCAGAATGCATGTTCCGGTTTGTGGCGCTGTTGCCCGCTGCCGTTGAGACATTGGTAACAAAGCCATCGACATTCCCTGTGACCGAATTGGCATAGGCGAAGACATCGCTATTGGCCTCTTGGTCCTGGAAGCTTGAAATCACGCCTTTTTTGGCGGTGACTTCGGAGACATTCGCAGCCGCCGTGGTGTTGTTGGTGGTTGCCCAAGTCTCGACCGCATCAAGCCCATTGATTGCCTGTACCGGACCATTGGCGGTCTGGACGACGTTTGCGTGGGTATCGCCCTTGCCGGTGATGACCGACGTGTTGGCGATGGCCGAACTGGTTGAGGTGACCTCATGGCCAACTTCGCCCGTCCAGACATAGGAACTTGTTTCGACCGCACCCGTGCTGTGCTGATTGACATCGGCGGAGACGGGGCCGTCTGCGAGACCTGTTAAGCTGTTGCCAACAGAGGCGCCAACGGCATCAACGCGGTCTTCAGCCCAGTCCACTTTGACTTCGATCTGGCTCCAGACATTGTCGAGATTGACCTGATCAATTGTTACATTCGTGGGCGGAGCAGGTTTTTCTGCGAGGGCCTCAGGCGACACAGCGAGTATGGCTGTGGCACCGAGGAGGAGGGTTGTGAGCTTTCTCATGATTAGTTTCCTAGTCCGGAGAGGAGACCGCGACGTGTGCGGCCAGTGACCGAGGCGTCGCGACGATTGTGCCAGCGATTGGCTTCTGCCCGTGTGTCACCATTGTTTGTGGCAAGGTTCTCATAGGCGGGGATATAGTCGCCGGTTGTGCCATTGGTGGCGGTGACGGTTTCGCTGAGCGAGCCGCAGACTTCCGGTCCTGGCGCGCCATAGAGATTGGCACTCATTTCAAGGACAGCCCGTTCGATCACGGAGCGAATGGCAAGCTGGATCGGCTCTTGAGCGCGTTCGCCGCCGCCAATGTCGAAGAGGACACCGCCGAAGAAGTCGAAATATCCAGCGGAAATCTCGCGACCGATGATCTGCTTCTGATAAGAGATCACGTCGATCACTTCGAGCGACTGGGTGTCTACAAGGCGCAGATCGAGACCGACATTGATCACGAAGAGGCGGAAGCCTGCATTGCCTTTTGGATCGCCCGGGCTTGTGTCGCCGGCAAAGGCTTCAAGGCCGCTTGAGCGGATATTGTAGTTCAGCTCGGTAATACCGCCGACGAGGTAGAAGTCGGAGCCCGGAATAGAGCCGGCCTGAATGGCGCGGAAGGCTTCGTCTTCGGTGTCGCTGATCAGCTTGTTGTTGGCGTATTTCAGCTCAAGCTCGGAGACGGAGGTGTCAAAGCGCTCGACAAGGCGGGCACCTGATTTTGCGAATGCGGAGATCGCCATCAGGGACGCGCCCTGGGTGACGCGGCGGCCGCCTTCAATGTCAACTTTGCCGGTATAGTCAAGGATACGGCCAACCGCGATGCGGGGTGGGGCGATCTGGTTGACGCGGGCAAACTGACCCATGCAAGAGAGGCTCTCTGTGTAGGGGGTCGGGTTTGCGGTGACCGGCGCAGTGCCGATGGGCTTGGCGTAGAGACCGCCAGGGCCAGCGACAGGTGAGACACAGGCGGACAGGGCGAGAGCGCTGGCGGCTGCGGCGACGACCATTTTGGTTTGGCCGAGGACAGAAGAAAAGTTGAAGTTAGTCATTGAGGTCGAGCTCCCCGTTAAGAACAGCGGTTTGATCGCCATTGTTTGTTTGTTCAGAGTTGATGATGATTGTGTTGAACGAGCCTTCGGTGATGACGTTCAACTGGTTACCGATTGCGGAAGTTTGTCCCTGCGGCTGGTTGTAGAAACCTGCGCCGGTGAGGGATTGGCCACCTGAGGCGAGTGAATTGGTCGAGAAGCTCGACAGGTCATCGCCGGTGATGATGCGGCCATCGACGATCAGCCGGTTGCCGTTAATGTCCCGCGTGCCCGGTTGAAAGGGGCGCTGCTCTTCGCCGAACCCGAAGCCGATGGGGCGTTCGAAGTCTGCTGTTTGAGCGGTCGCAGTCAGGCCGGCAAGCGCACAGGCGCTGAGCAGGCAGGCGGCGAGCCGTGTTGATGTGAAAGTGTGTTTCGTCATGCCTTGTCCCCTTTTGGGCGAGTTGTGGGAACGGTTTTGCAACCTGCATGCCAGACCGGGAGAAAATCTGCATTTTGTGTTCTTCGAATGCCAAAATGCCGGAAATGCAGAAAATATCGCATACTTACAGTGTTGCAGGCGCTTGAGCGAGCGAGGATGGTTCCCGTTGGGCGTGTTCTGTAGTAGGTATGACGGGCGGGCGCTTAGAAAAAGACCATGAATACGGGCGAAAGGATAAAGACGATGACACTCGAACAGATTTTGCAAACCAAAGGACATGATGTCACGACGATTGGTGCGGAGGTGACTTTGCGGGCCGCCGCGCAACTCCTTGATGAGCGAAAAATCGGGTCGGTTGTTGCAACAGGGGACAATGGCGCTCTGATCGGTGTTTTGTCCGAACGTGACATTACCCGCCAAGTGGCGCGGCATGGTGTAAAGGCGCTCGATATGATTGTTTCGGATGCGATGACACGGGATGTGATTACGGCGGCGCCCGGGGAGACGCTGGATCAGGGATTGGCGCGGATGACCGACCGGCGAATCCGGCATTTGCCTGTTTGTAAAGAGGGCGAGCTTGTCGGGTTGGTCTCGATTGGCGACCTTGTGAAGTGGAAAATACGCGAAACCGAGGCCGAAGCTGAAGCGATGAAGAATTATATCGCCACGGGCTAACACGTTCTTGTGAGCAGGGCAGGGGCCGATTGGGCCGCTATAGCCCTTATATACACTGTGTTTATTGGTTTTTCAGGATGTCAGGGATGGCGGCGATCTGTGGCGCGCGAAAAAGGTTCATTTTGGTTAAAAAAAATCTTGACCCGCCGAGTTTGCGGGCATATACGTCAGCCCTTCGGAAACAGGGCAAGCAAATGGTCGCGTTCGTCGCGGCATGCCTGATTTTTTCGGCAAAATTTTGAGATTTTTGCTTTCATTAGCGGGCCTCAAAAAAAAGCTGAAAAAGACTGTTGACGGGACATAGAGTGGGGCATATAAGCCGCTCTCTGCCAACGGGAACTTCGGTTTTTTGAGGCGAATTTGGGCTCCGGCCCAAGCTGTTTGACATCGCAGGAATTGGAAGAGAAACGCAGGCGGCGTGATAGCTTGCGAGCTTGATTTATCAGGCTCAATACGATCACGACGGACTGCGTTTTAATAGAAATACCGTTCTATATGACGGGTCGCTTTCGGGCGACCTAATTAACTTGAACGGGTTTCTCGTCAAAACGCAAAATTGCTTTAAGCAGTTTGTCATCCGGAATTTCCTCCGGATGGAACACGTCGGGATCAAGCCTCAACCTGAGAGTTTGATTCTGGCTCAGAACGAACGCTGGCGGCAGGCCTAACACATGCAAGTCGAACGCCCTCTTCGGAGGGAGTGGCAGACGGGTGAGTAACACGTGGGAATCTACCTATCTCTGCGGAACAACACATAGAAATGTGTGCTAATACCGCATAAGCCCTTAGGGGGAAAGATTTATCGGTGATAGATGAGCCCGCGTTTGATTAGCTAGTTGGTGAGGTAATGGCTCACCAAGGCGACGATCAATAGCTGGTCTGAGAGGATGATCAGCCACACTGGGACTGAGACACGGCCCAGACTCCTACGGGAGGCAGCAGTGGGGAA
>CALLCD010000039.1 GCA_938049795.1 uncultured Hyphomonadaceae bacterium
CGTAGAAGTTTGCGTATATTCCAAATTATAAGGTTAATATTGGCAGAAAAGTCGAAAATATGAAGATTGATAGCATAGATCGCCAAATTATCACCGCTCTGCAAGCCAATGGCCGGCTGACCAATCAGGATCTTTCGGCGCAGATTGGCCTCTCGCCGTCGCCCTGTTTGCGGCGGGTGCGGCTCCTGGAGGAGGCGGGGATCATTAGCGGCTATACGGCGACGGTTGATCAGCGCGCGCTCGGGCTGTCGGTGACGGCGTTTATCCGGCTCAGGCTCGACCGGCACAATGACGAGACAGTCGGGCGGGTCGAGCGCAAGCTTATGGCCATGCCCGAAGTGATGGATTGCTGGCTGATGACGGGGCAGTGGGACTATCAGTTGCGTGTGCTGGCGGCGGATCTGGAAGCGTATGAGGGTTTTGTGCGCGGCAAATTACAGCGAGTGAACGGCATTGCGGCGATTGATACAAGTTTTGCTTATGGGCGGGTCAAGCAGGCTTAGGCTGTGTGCTGATAAATCGTGGACGGATGATGAATTTTGTGGGCGCTAGCCAGTCTTGCGCAAAGTGCGCGCCTGATCGAAAGTCCGGTTCAGCTCGGTCATGACCTCGTCATGGCTTACGGGTTTGGAGATGTATCCGTTCATGCCCATTGCGATATATTTTTCGCGGTCGCCGGACATGGCGTTCGCGGTCAGCGCGATGACGGGCATGTCTTTGAGCCGGTCCGATTGCTTCATGGCTCTGAGCGTCTCGATCCCGTCCATGACCGGCATGTGGATGTCGAGCAGGATCAGATCGAACGCGGTCATCTTCATCGCTTCAAGCGCGACCAGACCGTTTTCCGCCTCATGCAGATCGAAGCCATGATCGCCAAGCAGGCCGCAAATGACTTTCCGGTTGATGAGATTGTCGTCGACCACAAGAATGGTTTTTCCGGTCATCTCCACGGGAGGCGGTTCAGCCGTCGCAATCTCCGTCTCGGCTGTGCCTCGTTCGTGGGCGGGGAGGTCGGGCTCGTCCGGTTTATATGGATTTGAAGGCGGGCTCGCGTCGAGTGTGTGGACGGTTTCCGTGTCGGGCGTTTCGATCTGGGCGGCTGCATCGGTGGCGGTAAAAGACAGGATGAAGACCGAGCCCTTGCCCGGCTCGCTGCGAACGACAACATCCCCGCCCATCATCCGCGCCAGAGATCGCGTGACGGTGAGGCCAAGTCCTGTGCCGCCATATTTGCGCGTGGTCGAACTGTCAGCCTGCTGGAAGTTGCCAAAAATATTCAATTGCTGTTCTTCGGGGATGCCGATGCCGGTGTCAGAGACGAAGATTTTGACGAGGTGGTTGCCATGCTCGCGCGGTTCGGCAGTTACCAGCGTCGTGACGGCGCCCTCATCGGTAAATTTCATCGCATTGGCGAGCAGATTGGAGAGACATTGGCGCACGCGCACGGGGTCCATTTTCAACAATGCAGGCACGCTCGGATCGACAAAGAACTGGAACGCAATCTGTTTCTCTTCGGCGAGCGGGGCGAACAATTGGTGGATGCGGCTGAGCTTGTGGCGTGGATCGCAATTGACCGGCGAGATGTCGAGCTGTCCGGCCTCGATTTTCGACAGGTCGAGAATATCGTTGAGCAGCACCATCAGCGTGTTGCCGGAATCGATCACCGTGTTGACCTGTTCGGTCTGGTCTGCGTCAAGATTGCTGCGGGCGAGCACTTGGGCCATGCCGAGGACACCATTGAGCGGGGTGCGGATCTCATGGCTCATATTGGCGAGAAATTCCGATTTCAGGCGGGAGGCAGACTCGGCCTGTTCGAGCGCATCTTCAAGCGCCTTTGACAGCCGTCTCTCCTCGCCAACATCCTGAAGTTGGGTGATGTAGTATTTCTTTCCTGTCGCCTGATCTTCCATCGCAGTGGTAAAGCTCGAGAACAGGATTTTCTCGCCGGTTCGTGTCCGATAGGGGATGTCGTCGCCTTCGACCTCTTCGGCCCGACCGGCGAGGATCAGTTGCGTGTTTCTGATAACGTGTTCGCGCCCGTCCGGATGGATGTAGCGCATCAGGGAATTGCCGATCACATCGTCGGGCTGCCAACCCAGAGCTTCGAGAAAAGCACTATTGGCATATTCGATATTGCCTGCCTCAATGGTGATGACCGTGCCGATGGCGCTGTGTTTGACCGCATCCCGAAATAGGAGAAAATGCTCGGATACCTCGCCGAGCTTGGCTTGTAGCGTCGTCGCCTCGAGCGCCACCATAGAACATGTGTCGCCATGTGGGGCGAAAGCGAGATAGAAGCTTTTGCCGTTTAGCGGGCTGTCATTGTAATTGACCTTGGTGACGTTTTCGGAGGATTTTTGCGTTTCGACGGCCGTTTTGAAATGGTCAAACAGAACACTATTACGGAACACGGCCTGCATATCGTTAAGGCGTTGCCCGACCATGTCTTCGCGCGTGGTTCCAATCACGGCAAGCCCCGGCGCGTTCACCTCGGTCCATTCAAAATCGACAATTTTTTCGGCACTGTCACGCACCGCCCGCACTTCGGTTACCACGATGGGGAGACGATTAAGCAAACTGTTCTGCATTTTGAAAGCCGCCCTGAGTTTCCAAGGAAAATTAGCCGCAGAGTGTTAACATAATCTGATCTCTGGTTAGCTTTTGTGCTTATTCGCTTTCTGGGTTTGTGAGGACCGTGGGCGCGCATTTGCCAGAATGCACACTTTGCCGCTTCCCCCGCTCGGCAAGCGGGGCTATATCCGGCCTATGACTATACAACGCGACAAAATCCGTAATTTCTCGATCATCGCCCATATTGATCACGGCAAATCGACGCTGGCCGACCGGCTGATCCAGCATTGTGGCGGGCTGACCGACCGCGAAATGTCAGAGCAGGTGCTCGACAATATGGACATTGAAAAAGAGCGCGGCATCACCATCAAGGCGCAGACCGTCCGGCTCGATTATAAGGCCAAGAATGGCGAGCAGTATGTTCTCAATCTGATGGACACGCCC
>CALLCD010000040.1 GCA_938049795.1 uncultured Hyphomonadaceae bacterium
GAAAAGCTGCGACGGAAAATAGGTTGCGTCAAAGGCTGGAAAGACGCGTTCGACGCCCTCGCCATGCTCTGCGCCATGTGCCGTTTCTGCAAGTAGATATAGAATAGACATGTGATTTCCGTCGCGCCGTCAGGAGGCCAAAGCCGAAGACCGGCCTCCTGAATTCAAGTCATTTTTTACACAAACAGAATGATCATCGAGATCACGAATGCGAACAGGCCAAGCGCTTCAGCGAGCGCCATGCCGAGGAAGAGGTTTCCGCTCTGGCCCGGGGCTGCGGACGGGTTGCGCATGGCAGCGTCCAGATATGATCCGAAAATGTTACCCACACCAATTGCGGCACCGATCATGCCGAGTGTTGCGAGTCCCGCGCCTACATATTTGAGGCCTTCTTCGATATTGCCTTCCATTGAAGTGCTCCTTTAAGTGTTATTCTGATGTGCCAACCTAACTTATGTTCAGCTTGGCGGTGATTGAAAAAGTTAAGCCGTCCGGCTTGGCGAAATAGTTGTCCTGATCAGTGGTGCGGGTGCAAGGCGTCGTTAAGGTAGACGCAAGTGAGCAGCGCAAACACATAGGCTTGGATAAAAGAAACGAGAAATTCGAGCGCGGTAATGGCAATCGCAAGAACAAATGGCGCAGGTGCCAGAAGCTTGACCACGCCGGCTGCCCCGAGCAGCGAGATGGCAAAGGCTGCGAGCAATTTCAGCATGATGTGTCCGGCCAGCATATTGGCGAACAGGCGCATGCCCAGCGTGATGGGACGCGCGAGGAAGGAAATCACTTCAATCGGGATCAAAAGCGGCATGATGTACCAAGGCACACCCGATGGGGCGAACAGTTTGAAGAAGCCGAGCCCATTTTTCAAAAGGCCGTAAACGATCACAATCCCGATCACGAGCAGCGCCAGCGCGCCGGTAATCACGATATGGCTGGTCGTCGTAAACGCATACGGGATCATGCCGATCAGATTGGCAGCGAGAATGAACGTGAACAGGGTGAACACGAAGGGGAAGAATTTCAGCCCCTCCTCTCCGGTCGTCGAGCGGACCATGCCAGCGACAAACTCATAACCCATCTCGCCAACCGATTGCAGGCGTGTCGGCACGAGCGAATTGCGCGTTGCGGCATATCCGAACAGAGCAACAATCAGGATCACGCCGAGGACCATATAGGCGCTCGAATTGGTAAAGCCGAGATCCATGCCCATCACGTCATTGATGGGAAAGATCTCTTTGACCTCAAATTGCTCGATGGGGTCTGCAACCTGCAAAAATGCGAACATCAGCCCTTAGTCCCTGTCGCCTGAAGTCTCTGCATCTTGGGCAGCGATTTCAGCATTAATCCGTTGGTAGGCGCGTATAACACCTAAAACGCCCGCTGCAAGGCCAAAGCCCAGCATGATCAGAAATCCCCAAGGTTTTGTGCCCAGAAAATTATCGATTCCAAGCCCCAGAACCACGCCGACCAAAACCGATGCGGCCATTTCCGTGCCATGCCGAAGCGCCAAACCTCCAGCGTTTACAGCGGTTTCAGCCTGTTTTTCATGCTTGGTCTGCTTTGGCTCGCTGGCCGCTTTGGCGCGGGCGATGCGTTCGCCGAGGTCTTCGGAACCGTCATCAGACATGGGTCACCTGCATCATTCTGCCGCAACCAGTTCTTCGGCCGCGTTCAAATCAACCGATACGAGTTTCGACACGCCCTTTTCGCGCATGGTCACGCCGAAAAGCCTGTCCATACGGCTCATCGTGACCGGATTGTGGGTGATAATGATGAACCGCGTATTGGTGCGGTTGCGCATTTCGTCGAGCATGCGGCAGAATCGGTCAACATTGGCGTCGTCAAGCGGGGCATCCACCTCGTCGAGCACGCAGACTGGCGCCGGATTGGACAAGAACACTGCGAAAATCAGCGCCGCCGCCGTCAGCGCCTGCTCGCCGCCAGACATGAGCTGCAAGGTGCCGAGCCGCTTGCCCGGAGGCTGGGCGAAGATCTCGAGCCCTGCGGCCAGCGGGTCTTCGGCATCGATCAGGCGCAATTCGGCCTGACCGCCCCTGAAAAGCGCTGTAAACAGGGCTTTGAAGTGTTCATTGACCGTTTCAAAGGCTTCGAGGAGCCGGTCGCGCCCTTCGGCATTGAGTGTTTCGACCCCCTCGCGCAGCTTGGCGATGGCGTCGAGCAGGTCTTTCTTTTCGTGGGCTTGTGATCCGAGCCGTTCGGCCAGTTCTTCAGCTTCCGATTCGGCGTCCATATTCACCCCGCCCAGCGAATCACGCTCGCGCTTGAGCAGATCCGCTTTTTGCGCGGCTTGTGTCTGGTCGAGCCCGTCAATTGTGTCCTCGTCGAGCATGGACTTGGCGAGCGGCAGCAGCCCCTCGGGCAAGCGCTGGAATTGCTGGCGGGCAATTTCGACACATTCGGTAAACCGTGTCTGGGAGGCTTCGAGCATGGCGGCGGCACCGGCCAGCGTTTCGCGCGATTTTGCGGCCCGGGCGGTTGCCGCGCGTGATTCGGCTTCGGCCTCGCGAGCGATGGGTTCGGCTTCGGCCAGTTTGTCGGCGGCGTGTTTGCGCTCCTCTTCTAGTTGCTCGGCGGCAGATTGTAATTGGGCAAGCTTTTCCGCTTGGGCGCCCTGATCGCCATTGCGGGCATCGCCGAGGCGTTTGCGGGTCTGGGTCTGGCGGGCGAGCAATTCGGCATGACGCGCCTCGGTCGATGCGATACGCCGCGTCCATTCTGCAAGATCGCGCCCCAGCCCCTCGCGGCGGGCCTCGGCCTGTTCGCGGCCACGGGTTAAATCGCTCAGCTTGCCGCGTAAATCCATCTCGCTTTGCCGTGCGGCGGCGAGATCCTCACGCTTTTGCGCAAGGTCTTGTTCGAGATTTTCGTAGCTTGTGTCCTCGGGCGCGATATTGGCGGCGGCCAGTGCTTCGGCGGCGAATCTCAGGTCGGACTGGGTGCGGCTGAGCGCAGATTGGGCGCTTTCGCGGCGGATTTGCGCGTTTTCATGAGCCTGCAAAGCGCTGGCCGTGTGGCGTCTGGCCTCGTCGAGGGTTCGGGACGCGTCGGGGCGTTGGGTGCGCAGGTCGCGCTGGCTTTGTTCTTTTTCGCGGCGGCTGTCTTTGGCGCGCTCAAGCTGATTGCGCGCTTCGTCGAGCTTGTGCTTGAGCGGCGGTAGCTCTTTGCGGGCCGCTTCGAGCCTCGCCTTCTGTTCAAGCTGTTCGGCGGCCACGACAGGCGCTGCGGGTGTGCGCACGAAACCGTCCCAGCGCCACAAATGCCCCTCGCGGCTGACAAGGCGTTGGCCGGGCTGGAGGGCTTTGGCAAGCTTCGGGCCGTCCTCGACGGAGACAAGCCCACATTGGGCGAGCCGCGCGTCTAGTTCGTCTGGCGCATCGGTGAGATCGCTCAGCGGCGTCGCGCCCTCTGGCAGCTTGGCATGATGGCGGTCGGCACCGGCCCAGTGCAAGGGCGCGGTTTTGTCGGTCGGGGCCTGCAAATCATCGCCGAGCGCGGCCGCTATCGCCTTCTCGAACCCGTCTTGGGTGCGCACACGGTCGAGCACGGGCGGCGCTTTGGAGGTCTCGGCCCGCCGTAACAGCCGCTCAAGCCCTGAAATCTCGCCCTCTAGCGCGCGCAGCGCCTGTTCAAGCTCAGAGACGGGCAAGCTTGCGGCCTCTTCGGCCTCGCGGGCCTCGGTCAAATCCGCTTCGGCATTGTCGAGCGCGCGTTCAATATCATGCAGGGCAAGCTCAGCGCTCCCCTCTGTCTCGCGCGCGGTTTTGAGGGTGTCTTGCAGGGTTTGCGTGTCGCCTATCGCGTCGAGATTGACCTGTAATTTGTCCGCTTCGGCGCGCAGGATCGCGTCGCGCTGGGTCAGTGTTTGTAGATTGTCGCTGGCGGCTTGCCGGTGCGCGCGCATTTGCGCCAATTGGGCGGAGACCTGATCTGTGGCCGTCTCGCAATCGACCAGATGAGTGCGGGCGGCTTCGAGCGCATTGCGGGCTTCGGTCTCGCGGCTCGCATTGGCGCTGTCATCATCAAGCGGCAGATCGTCAAGCGCGGCTTGCGTGCGGGCCTGGGCCTCCTGCGCTTCGGTCAGCATTTGCTGTTCGCGGTTCAGATCTTCGGTCAGCCGTTCGACATCCTGCTCGATCTGGGTGACCGCTTGCATCGCCGCTTTGTGTTCTGCGTCGAGGCGCGCAAAAGCGATGCGGGCTTGGCCAAGCTTTGCACTGACAAGGCTTTCGGCTTCGCGCAAAGGGGCAAGCGCGGCATGGGTGCGCAGGCGCTCTGTCTCCCGTGTCGCATCCTCGCGGGTTGCGTCCTCAACGGCGCGTTTGGCAAGCTCGAGCGCTTGGGCGGTGGTTTCTTTGGCGTCTTTGGCCGCGCTCCAGCGCAAATGGGCGGTCAGCGCTTCAAGCCCTGCAATCTCGTCGGCCAGTGCGCGGAATTTGCGTGCCTTTCGGGCTTGCCGTTTGAGGCGTTCAAGCTGGCGTTCGACCTCGGCCGACACTTCGCTCAGCCGTTCGAGATTGGTCTCCGCCCCGCGCAGTTTCAGCTCGGCGTCATGGCGTCTGGTGTTGAGCCCGGCAATGCCTGCGGCTTCTTCGAGGATGCGGCGGCGGTTTTGCGGCTTCGAGCCGATCAGTTCGGAAATCTGCCCCTGCCGGACGAGCGCGGGCGAATTGGCACCCGTTGACGCATCGGCAAACAAGAGCTGGATGTCCTTGCCGCGTACGGTGCGGCCATTGAGCTTATAGGTCGAGCCGACGCTGCGCCGGAGCCGTCGTTCAATCTCCAGCACATCCGCAGAATTGAACTCGGCGGGGGCTTTTCGGTCCGAATTGTCGAGCACGAGGGTTACTTCGGCGGTCTCGCGCGCCGGACGACCATCGGAGCCGGAAAAGATCAGATCATCCATTTCCGACCCGCGCATGGCCCGCGCAGAACTTGCCCCCATCGCCCAGCGCAGCGCTTCGAGCAGGTTCGACTTACCGCAACCATTTGGCCCGACAATGCCGGTCAGCCCCTCTTCGACGGGGACTTCGGTGGGATCGACAAAGGATTTGAAGCCGGCAATGCGAATTTGCGTAATTTGCATGTCAGCCCCCTGATTGACTATTGAGCGGTGTCCGGCGCGGCGGTTTCGGCCAAAGCCGCGTCGATGATGGCCGACAGCCCCTCGGGCGTGCGCGATTCGCCGGTGGTGAGCGTCTCGCCATTGAGGATCAGCGTTGGCGTTGAGATAACCCCGCCATCGCGGCCCGTAATGACCGATTTCGAAATGGCGCGGCGGATGTCTTCGGAATTGATACAGGTCTCGAAATTATCTTTGGATGTGCCGTTGCGCTCGCCATATGCCTGCAGAGCTTCAAGCGCACGGCCGTCTCTGGCTTCGGTGAAAATCTCGTTTTGATTGCCGAAGAAATCATCCAGCGCCGGGAAATATCCGTCCGGACCAGCACAGCGCGCAATGGCAAAGCCGATCACCGCAATATTGACCGGATCGGTCGGAAACTCGCGGAACACGAATTTCACTTTGCCGCTTGCAATATAGTCCTGCTTGATGGTCGGCATGACCTCTTCGTGGAAGGTCTTGCAATGTCCGCAGGTCAGCGAAGCATATTCGATCAGGGTTACCGCCGCATCCGGATTGCCGAGCACCACGCCCGCTTCCTGCTCGTCAAAATAGCTTTCGGACAAATAGCCCTTTGCATAGGTATCGGATGGTCCTGCGGTTGGTGTCGCGCTGTTCTCGCCTGCTGTGCAAGCCCCAAGCGCAAGTGCAGCCACAGCTGCGATCCAGATATTGCTTGAAATTCGAGCCATTTTCATAACCTTTGTTTAACGATTGTGGTCCGGAACCCTTGCCAAGAGGTTAACAGGGTCAGCAGGACCACAGACCTATTGCGTCGCCGCATCCGGATCAACCAAAGACCTCAGGCTCTCTGGGCTCCGGCCGTCGGGGGTCTCCAGTAAGCGGCCGTCCAGAAACAGGGTCGGTGTGCCTGTGACCCCATCATTGCTGCCTGCGTTCGATGATGCCGTAATCTGAGCCCGTATGGTTTCGTCGTCCAGACAGGTCGCAAACATGTCTTTGCTGACATTGTGGCGCTCACCAATGGTCTCCAGAACACCTCGAACCGTGCTGTTCCGCGCAGCGGCGAGCAGGCCTTGCTGGTGCTCATAGATATCGTCGAGAATATCGAAATATGTCTCTTCACCACCGCAGCGGGCGAGCACGAAAGCGGCGGTGTCTACGCTGTCACGGGGAAAATCGCGGAACACAAAGCGCAACTTGCCTGCGTCTACGAGTTCGTCGATCGTTTCGGTCATGGTCGTGTGATAGGCGCCGCAAGCCCCGCATGTGGTCGAGGCATATTCGATCAGCGTGTGCGGCGCATTTGCATCTCCTTTGGCCATTTCAACAAGTCCCTCGACCGAGGCGTTTGCTCCAGCGTCCGGGGTGCTGCCCGAACATGCGACCATAATGGTGGCCGAAAGCGCAATCAGAACCGTGCGCGGCAGTCTGGAGAATGAGTGGCGGTGTGTGTGTCGGGTCATGATCTGTGGTCCGTAAAGCTGGTGGTTGAAACGCCTTGATGTCTGGGGTTTGTGAATCGGTGGCCTCTGTCAAGTCTCCCGGGTGATCACCGCTTCGCCCAAAGCCAGCAATGCGGCGCGTAATTTCGGGTTTTCGATGCCGTCTGTGCCCTTTTGCAGCGCGGCGCGTTCGTCGCCGGACAGGGCTCTTGTTTTGTGCAGGGTGCGGGCTTTCGATGTACCTAAATCGCCCTGAACGAGTTTGAGCTTTGTCACCGTCCCGCCCGCGGCGACCGACACACGCTGGCGGATGGTTTCACTCTCATGCTGGATGCGGGTGGCGGCGGCCGGATGGACCCGCAGAACAAGCGTGCGGGCCGCTTTCGAGCCGGTCAGCTTTTCCGGACGGCAGAATTTGGCAATCTCCTCGCCGACAAGGCTTTGCCAATCGTCTTTGAGCTTGCTGATCGAGGTGGTTCCGGCTTTGGCGTGTTTGCGCAGCAGTTTGCGGACATCATGGCCCAGACGCGGCGGCGGACGGCGGACAGGCTTGGCGCGCATCCGTTTGAGCCGTGCGCGCGCCATCGCCTCTTCGATCAGGCTGATCTCGGCTTCGCTGGAAAGGCTTGCATTCTCGTCCATGCTGGCGATTGTGCACTCCGGATTGGGCAAAGAAAAGGCTGTCAGCAGAGAATGAGCGCAAAATTGAACACGCTGCCTGATCGGCTACTTGACTGGTATGCGGTGTCTGCACGGGATTTGCCGTGGCGGATGGGGCCAGCGGCGCGGGCGACAGGAGAACGGCCCGACCCCTACCGCGTCTGGCTCGCCGAGATCATGTTGCAGCAGACCACTGTGCCTCATGGCGCGCGATATTTTTTAGCTTTTACAGAGCGTTGGCCGGATGTGGGCGCGCTTGCGGAGGCCAAAGACGAGGAGGTCATGGCCGCATGGGCGGGGCTTGGCTATTATGCGCGGGCGCGGAATCTGCTCAAATGTGCCCGGCAGGTCCAGGCGCTTGGCGGGTTCCCGAAGACGGCGAAAGAGCTGATCAAACTGCCCGGGATTGGCCCCTACACGGCTGGCGCTGTCGCCGCTTTGGCGTTCGGGGAACGGGCGGCGGCGGTGGATGGTAATGTCGAGCGTGTTTTTTCGCGGCTGCTGGCGCTGAGCGGCCCGTGGGACAAGGCGAAGGCGCGCATTTGTCGCGAGGTCAGCGCGCTGGTTCCGGCGGACCGACCGGCGGAATTTGCCGAAGCGTTGATGGATCTCGGCGCAACGATCTGCGCGCCCAAACGGCCCAATTGCCTGATTTGCCCCGTATCTGAGTTTTGCAAAGCCCGTGAGGAAGGCGTGCCCGAGCGCTACCCGGTCAAGACGAAGAAAAAGCCAAAACCCCACCGGACGGGCCATGTTTTCCTGCTTGTTGACGGCGATCATATCCTGCTCGAGCGCCGACCGGATAAGGGGCTTCTTGGGGGGATGCTTGGATTGCCCGGCTCGGACTGGCGCGAGGGCGAATTGGGCGAGATGACCGGCGCACCGGCTCGGGGCGATTGGCGCGCACTTGGCGAGGTCCGGCATGTGTTTACGCATTTCTCGCTGGGCCTGACCGTGTGGCAAGGTACGCTGGACGGCGACCGGCCCGACGGTGTCTGGACGCAGATTGAGGCGGTTGACGGGCTTCCGAGCGTGTTTGCGAAAGCGTTTGCGCTGCTTGAGCGCGGCTAGACGAGGCCCATTTCCGAACGGTAGCGGCGGCGGAGCAGGTCAATCGGGGCGAGATCGCGTTTGTCGGTCTCGTAGTGCCAATAGGTCCAGCCATTGCAGGCGGGGGCTTGTTGGACATGCGCGCCGACGCGGTGGATGGAGCCGGTCGTCTCCCCTGTCGAAAGTGAGCCGTCAACGCGAATATGAGCCATATGGCGGCGTTTTGCGCTGAATAGGCGGTCGCCGGGTTTGAGCCAGCCATGTTCGACCAGTGCGCCAAACGGAACGCGCGGCAGGGCTTTTTTGCTTTGCTCGACTTTGAGGGCTTCTTTGCCGACCGGCTTGATGCCTGCCAATCTGGCACGAGACGCTGCGGCATAATTTGGGTCGCGTTCGATGCCAACAAATTTGCGGCCGAGCATTTTGGCCACGGCGGCTGTTGTGCCGGTGCCCGAGAATGGATCAAGGACAACATCGCCCGGGTTCGTGGTCGCTAGAAGGACGCGTTTGAGCAGGGATTCGGGCTTTTGGGTCGGGTGGACTTTTTTGCCGTCATCGCCCTTGAGTCGTTCGCTGCCGGTGCACAGCGGGATCATCCAGTCCGAGCGCATCTGCGTGTCTTCGTTAAAGGCTTTGAGCGCCTGATAATTGAAAGTGACTTTCGACTTTTCCGACTTGCCCGCCCAGATCAGCGTTTCATGCGCGTTCTGGAACCGGGTGCCTTTGAAATTCGGCATTGGATTGGTTTTCAGCCAAATCACATCGTTCTGGATCCAGAAACCGGAATCTTGCAAGACGGTGCCGACGCGGAAAATATTGTGATACGAGCCGATTACCCAGATTGCGCCATTGTCTTTGAGGACGCGGCGCGCTTCGGTCAGCCATTGATGGGTGAACAGATCATAG
>CALLCD010000041.1 GCA_938049795.1 uncultured Hyphomonadaceae bacterium
GTTTTGTGGTCGACAATGCACGCAGGATAGGTCTCGCCAAGCGTCACCCCCGCCGCCAAGAGCGTCACCGGATCAGCCTCCCACGGCGCATGCAGATACTTCGTCGGCAGCTCGGCCAGCTCGGGACAGAATTTGCGCACATAGGCACCCGTCACATCAAATTTCGAGCCTTGCGTGATCGGGTTGAACACACGGAAATAGGGCGCAGCATCGGCGCCAGAGCCCGCCGTCCATTGCCAGCTTGCCGCGTTCGCCGCCGGGTCCGCATCCACCAGCGTGTCCCAGAACCAGTCCTCGCCAAGCTGCCACGGCAACAATAAATGCTTGGTCAGGAAAGAGGCGACAATCATCCGCACCCGATTGTGCATCCAGCCGGTCTGCCAAAGCTGGCGCATACCCGCATCCACAATCGGAAAACCCGTCTGCCCGCACTGCCACGCTTTAAGATCCACATCACTCGTCCGCCACGGCATATGTTCAAAGCTTGGATTGTAATTCTGCGTTGCCAGATCCGGATTGTGATAGAGCAAGACATAGGAAAATTCCCGCCACGCAATCTCGGACAGGAATGTGTGCCCGCCCGCATCAAAGCCCGGCGTCTCCTCCATCCGCGCTTTCGCCGCCCGCCAGATCTGCACGGGCGAAATCTCGCCAAACCGCAAATGCGGAGATAGCCCCGACGTGCCGCCTTCGACATCGGGCCGGTTGCGCTCGTCTTTATAATTGCCAACAGGACCGTCGAGAAATCCGAGCAGCCGTTCGCGCGCGCCATCCTCGCCCGGCTGCCAGACCGGATCAAACCCGCTTGCCCAGTTAGGCTTGGTCGGCAACAGTGCCCAGCTTTCAAGCGCGTCCGATGGCGGGGTGAGCGTCGAAAGCCGTTCAGGCGCAGGCAAGGGGGCAGGGGGTTCATAATGGGCCTGGATCTGTTTCCAATAGGGCGTGAACACGCGGTAGAAGCCGCCCGCGCCGGTCTTGAATGTCCACGGCTCGGTCAGCAATGAGCCATTAAATGTCTCGACTTGTACGCCCTGACCGCTCAGGGCCGTCTTGAGGCTCGCATCGGCCTCGCGCTCGGCCAGACCATAGCGCCGGTTCCAGAACACATGTTCCGCGCCCGTCTCGGCGACAAGAGCAGGCAACACCTCCGCGCTCGCCCCGGCCCGCAGGATCAGCGTCCCGCCGCGCGCCTTGATGTCGGCTCCAAGCGAGGTCAGCGAGTGATGCAGCCAATACGCGCTTGCCCCGCCCATCGGCCGGAAACCCGTCTCACCGGTCTCGTAAATATGGACCAGAACCAGCGGCGCGCCGGTGTCCAGCGCCGCCGACAGAGCCGGATTGTCCGCAAGCCGGAGGTCATTGCGAAACCAGACAAGGGCAGGGGCACGCGCCATTACGATTGCCCTCCGAACTGGATGTCCGCCAGCCGCGCATAAAGCCCACCCTTGGCCACCAGCGTGTCATGGTCGCCCATCTCGACAACGCGGCCCTGATCCATCACGACAATCCGGTCCGCCTTGCGCACCGTCGAGAGCCTATGGGCAATCGCCAGTGTCGTCCGGCCTGACGCGGCCGCCTCAAGCGCTTTCTGCACCAGCGCCTCGCTTTCAGAATCAAGCGCGCTTGTCGCCTCGTCGAGCAACAGCACCGGCGCATCGCGGACCAGCGCGCGGGCAAGCGCCACGCGTTGCCGCTGGCCGCCAGAGAGCGAACGCCCCTTGGTGCCGAGCGCCGCCTCAAGCCCGCCCTTATCATCGAGAAACCCCCAGGCCTCGGCCTTGCTCGCCGCCGCAATCAAATGGTCATCGCTCGCGCCCTCATCGCCAAACGCGATGTTCTCCCGCGCGCTGCCGGTAAACAGGGTCGATTCCTGCGGCGCATAGGCAAAGTGGCGTCGCCAGTCCCGCGGGTCCATGTCCGGTGCGGCCACCCCGTCAAGCGTCACCTCGCCATTGTCAGGATCAAACAGGCGCAAAGCCAGCCGGAACACGGTAGACTTGCCCGCCCCCGACGGCCCGACCAGCGCGATAAATTCGCCCGGCACCACATCAAGCGTAAATTTGTCGAGCGCGGGCAGATCATCCTGCCCATAAGAAAAGTCCACATCAACAAAGCTTAGCGCGCCTTTCACCGGCAAGGGCAGGGCGACCGGATTTGCAGGCGCTTTGATCTCCGGCTCGGCGGCAAAGATCTCCGCTGACCGGTCCGCAGCCCCCGCCGCGCGCATCACTTCGCCATAAACTTCCGCCAGCATGCCAAAGCCCGAACCCGCATAAAGCGCGTACAAAATGAGCGAGGCCAATTGCCCGCCGCTCATCGCGCCTGTCGTCACCCAGCGCGCGCCAAGCCAGAGCACGGCCACAATCCCGCCCATAAACATGATCGAGACCAGCACCATCATCCCCGCCCGCGCACCATTGCGCCGCATGGCAGCTTCGAACGTCGCCTCGACCGCATCCTGAAACACCTGCCGCCGCGACCGCTCGCGACCATAAGCCTGTATCAACTCCACCGCATCGAGCGCCTCGGCCCCTTCCGCGCCGGCTTCAGACAGCCGCGTCTGCGCTTTATTGGACATTTTGCGAATAATCCGCCCGACAAACAACACCGGCAAAATCGCCACCGGCAACGTGATCAGCAAA
>CALLCD010000042.1 GCA_938049795.1 uncultured Hyphomonadaceae bacterium
GCATGCGGCCCCGACCAGCGCACATGGCCAAAGGGCGAGGCCGTCCGCGCGCGCTTGTGCAGGCCAAACAGCCAGAAGCCGCCATCGGTGGCAGGGCCGAACACGGCGTCCGCTATCTTGAGCGCCTCAAAGCCTTGCCAGATCAGCCCGCGCGTCACATCCGGCGCGTCCGCTCCGATGAACAAAACCGGCCCGTTCGGCGCGTCGGTGAGGCCCTTATCGAGCCGTGCTGTCAGATCGCCCGCCCCTTGCGAACGCCGAGCCAGATGCGTCGGCCACAGCCCGCCAAACCGGCCCGCCAGATACTTGTCCGGCGCGGCATACAGCACCGTGTCCCAACGCGGATCTCCGGACACTTCGCGCAACGTCTTTGCCATCGTCATCCGCGCAATCCGCCGCGCCTCGGCTTTGCCCAAGCTTCGCGCCAGCCGCGTCTTGGACAGGCCGATCAAAGGCGGCTTGGCAAACATAAGAACGCTACGTTTCATTTATAATAGAGCTTTGCAAGCTTGGCCGGATCGGCCCCAAGCCGGAACCGGAACAGCAAAACAAGATTGCGCAAACTGCGCAGAAACCAGCCATCGCGCTCCTGCTTCTGCCCGCTCGTCATCGCCGCTTCTTCGAGCACGCAAATGCGCGCCTTGCCGATCTTGCGCACCATCATCACGTCTTCCATCAACGGCACGCCATCATACCCACCCAGCTCATCATAAAGCGCCCGCGAGATCAAAAGCCCCTGATCCCCATAAGGCAGACCAAACGTCCGCGCGCGCCAATTGGTCAGCGCTTCGACGATGCGCGCACGTTTGGCTTTTGACCGGAATTTCAACCGGAACGCACCTGCCTTGCCAGCCTCCTCGCGCAAATGTCGCTCCACCACGCACGGCCAGTCGCCGCCGAGCCAGGTATCGGCATGGACAAAGAGCAGCCAGTCTCCGCGCGCCGCCGCTGCGCCCGTCTTCAGCTGCACCCCGCGCCCCTCTTCGCCCTCGACCCAGACCGCCCCCGTCTGATCAGCCAATGCACGCATTTTGGTATCGTTCGATGGCACCGAAGAGACAATCACCTCCCGCACCAGCCCCGCCTCAACGCCCACAAAAAGTGCCGCCAGACAGCCCTGAAGCTCGCCAGCGGCATCTTTCGCCGGAATGATAATGGACAAGGGCGCGGGCACTAGGCAGATCCCGCAGCGCTGCCCGCGTCCCCATCAAGCCGCGCCTGTAGCGCCAGCAGATCCCGCCAGGCGCGGGACTTGTCCTCAGGGCGGCGCAGCAAATAGGCGGGATGGAAGGTCGCGAGCATCGGCGCACCGAAGCCGGACGGCGTGGTATAATCGGTCCAGCCCCCGCGCAGCTTCATGATGCCGGTTTTCGTGTGCAACAGAGATTGCGCTGAAACCCCCCCCACCGCCAGAATGAACTTTGGCGCATTAAGCTCGATCATACGGTCGACAAACGGACGGCACACGGCGAGCTCTTCGTCGGTTGGATTGCGGTTGCCGGGCGGTCTCCAATAAGTGACATTGGTGATGAACGTGTTCGTCTTCCGGTCAAGCGCGATGGCAGCGAGCATTTTGTCGAGCAATTCACCCGCCTTGCCCACAAAGGGACGCCCGATCCGGTCCTCACGGCCGCCCGCACCTTCACCGATCACCATCACGGGAGCCCCCTGAACCCCGTCAAACACAACCGTCTTATTCGCGCCTTCTTTCAGCGGGCAGCCCTCAAACCCCTCGATTGCGAGCTTGAGCGCATCAAGCGTCTGCGCATCGCGCGCCAGTGATTCGGCCTCGGCAATCCAGTCCTGCAGCGTCTTTCGCCCGCGTCGGCGTGATTTTGCGGGCGCGTCGGTATGGCCCATTTTCGGCGCCATCTGAGGCTCGCGCGCAGGCCCGCGGACCTTTTCCAAGGCGGCCAGCGCGGCATGGTCCACGTCCACGCCCATATCGTCCCACCAGCCGGTAAGCGATTTCAGCGCAAGTTCCGTCGAGGAATGAGACATTACAACCTCTTTGGTTTTCCCGATAAGCAGGTATAAACCATTTCAAATCACTTTAAGCCAGTTTTTGGAGAACACCTTATGGCAGAGCAAAGCCCGGCGCGGGAGTCAATGGAGTACGATCTGGTCATTGTGGGCGGTGGCCCGGCTGGCCTGTGTGCTGCGATCCGCTTTATGCAGCGCGCTCAAGAAACGGGCGAGGAGCGCACCTGCGTCGTGCTCGAAAAAGGCTCCGAGATCGGCGCGCATATTCTCTCCGGCCTCGTGCTTGATCCCAAAGCGCTCGACGAGTTGATCCCCGACTGGCGCACGCGCGATGACCGCCCACTGCACACCGAGGTCAAGACCGACCATTACAAACTGCTCGGGCCAAAAGGCTCGCTCGAAGTAAGCTGGGCCCCCTTCCCGCCGCTGATGAGCAATCATGGCTGTTTTGCCGGATCGCTCGCCAATGTCTGCCGCTGGCTTGGCGAACAAGCCGAAGCGCTCGGCGTGGAAGTCTATCCGGGCTTTGCCGCCTCCGAAGTGCTCTATGGCGAAAATGATGAAGTGCGCGGCGTTGTCGCGGGCGTTCTGGGCATTGCCGAGGATGGCTCACACAAATCAAGCTATGAGCCGGGCATGGAACTGATCGGCAAATATGTCCTCTTTGCCGAAGGCGCGCGTGGTTCGCTGACCAAACGCGTGAAAGCGAAATACGACCTTGAAGCCGATTGCGACCCGCAAAAATACGGCATTGGCCTCAAAGAAATCTGGACCGTGCCGGAGGAGAACTTTCAGGACGGCTTGGTCCAGCACACATTTGGCTGGCCCGTTCAAGGCAAGCCCGGCGATGGCGGCGGCTTCCTCTACCACTTCACCGACAAGGGCGACCATTTCATCTCCGTCGGCTATGTCGTCCACCTCAATTACAAGAACCCCTACCTCTCGCCCTATGACGAGTTCCAGCGCTACAAGCACCACCCCGATATTCTCAAATATCTCAAGGGCGGCAAGCGCGTGGCCTATGGCGCCCGCGCGATCACATCCGGCGGCTTGCAATCAATCCCGAAGCTTGCCTTCCCGGGCGGCGCGCTGATCGGCTGTTCGGCGGGCTTTGTCAATCTGCCCCGCATTAAGGGCACCCATAATGCCATGAAGACCGGCATGCTCGCCGCCGAAGCGGCCTTCGATGCGCTTACGGCAGGACGCGCGGGCGATGTGCTCACCGGCTATGAAGCGGCGTTTGAGAAAAGCTGGGTCAAGAAAGACCTCTCGCCTGTGAAAAACATGAAGCCGCTCATGTCACGCTTTGGCACATTGATGGGCGCTATGATCGGCGTGCCGGACATGTGGCTGCGCTCGCTGTTCGGCTTCGGCTTCCTGCCCACGCTGCGGCACAAAAAGTCCGATGCGCAGAGCCTGATTCCAGCGGCAAAATGCAAGCCGATCGAGTATCCGCGCCCCGATGGCGTCATCAGTTTTGACAAGCTGACCAATGTCGCCTTCACCGCGACCAATCACGCCGAAGACCAGCCGGTCCATCTCAAAGTGCTCGACGAACATTTGCAAAAGGCAAGCGAGTTGGAACAGTTTGCCGGTCCGGCCGCGCGGTATTGTCCGGCAGGTGTCTATGAATGGATCGAAGACCCCGAAGGGACGACGCGTCTGCAGATCAATTCGCAAAACTGCATCCACTGCAAAACCTGCGACATCAAAGACCCCAATGGCAATATAGACTGGACCTGCCCCGAAGGCGGCGGCGGCCCGAACTATCCGAATATGTAGGGCGGCGAGGACGCGGCGCGGTAGGAATTGGAGTGCGAAGTGACCAATACATGCGCTTGCGGCGCGATTGCGGTGACCGTCAAGCGAAAGCCTGATTTCATCTATGATTGTGATTGCCGCCTGTGCAGAAAATCCGGAGCAGCATGGGGATATTACACATCTGATGAGGTAGACACAGATGGGCAAACCATAGCCTTCTCGCGACAGGACAAGCCCGTTCCAATTGCTGAAATCCACTCATGTGCGACCTGTGGCTCAACAACACATTTTGTGCTGACAGCGGCCTATAAGTCGGAAAACCCCGGGATTGATCAGGTCGGCGTGAATATGCGTCTTTTTGATCGCGAACAGCTCGATGGCACTGAAATTCAATACCCAAACGGCAGCGCATGGTCTGGTCAGGGGCCATTTGAGTTTCGCAGAGCCCCCATGACGCTGTCTCGCGATACCCCTTGGTAAGCACACCGCTCTCCCCCCCCTCAATCCATCCAAATCACGTCACAATTCCATCAAGAGCATGTGTAAGCCTTGCAGGAAGCACTTTGCGTGTGCACATTGTACATAAGCATCTATTGGAGCCATTATGCGCCTGAAATATCTCGCCACCGCCGCTGTTTTTGCCCTGTCTCTCGCGCTTGCGCCCTCAGCCAGCGCTGAATTGTCTCCGGCGGCGAAAGCGACCTCGGTGCTTGACGAGCTTGGCAAGCCTGTTGGCCCGGGCGCGTATGAGACCGCAGATGATGCGATCCGCGCAGGCGACATGTCGGCCTATTTGCTCGCCATTGCCGCAGACACCGAAAACGAAGAGACCACGGCCACGTTCCGAGGGCTTTTGCTGGCAATTGATGCCTTAGCCGCAGATGATCTCGATGGCGCGCGCGAGATTGTCAAAAACGTTCAGGGCGACAAAGACCCAAGCCAGTTTGATGCGTATATTTCCGCTTGGATTTACGCGTTTGAGGGCGATGCCGACAAAGCCATCCGCGAACACCGCGCCGCTGCATCCGGCCTGCCCGGGCTGACCTCTGATCTTTCGCTTGCCGCCCTGCTTGAAGGCCTTGACCGCCCCGAAGAGGCCCTCGCCGTCTATGCGTCCCTGACGCCGGGCGAGATCGACGCACCTGAAAATGAGTTTGACATTCAGGGGCTCTATTTTGCCGACATTCAAACCGTCATCTCCCGTCGCGCTTTGCTCTTGCGCCGCTTGGGCCGGATTGACGAGGCGATTGCTGTCTATCAGCGTCTCGCCGAAGCCGAACCCGAACAGGCCGTTTCCTATGCGGCCGCCATTCAGTCGCTCAAAGATGGACGCGGCCTCGATGATGAAGCCCTCACCCCGAACACGGCGCTGGCACGTACCCTGACCGACATCAGCTTGGCTCTGTCCCGCAGCCGCATGTTCGACCGTGCCCAGCGCGGACTGCCTGTCAATGTGTTTGACGTGACCAAATCCTCGCTCGATCAGGCGGCCCTTCTTCTGGCCCCCGAAGACGAGGATCTGCGCCAGCTTGTAATCGGCGGTCTGCACCAGAATGCTTTCTACGAGGGCGCCGCCCATGTTGCCCTCAGCGCGCCGGAACTCAAACCCAATCTTGGCATGTCAGCCGCTCTGGCCCTGATGCTTCAACAAGAGCAGGAACAGGCTCGAAAAGCGCTCGATCGTGCGCTTGACCTCGAGATTGACGAAGACGAGGAATTTGGCATCAAACTGCGCGCCGCAGCGCTCTACAGCCTCCTCGGCTCCGAACAAACCGCACTGGGGCTCACCGATGAAGCGCTCGCCATTGCGGACAATCCATCCCGAATGGCCCGCGCCAAAGCCTCCAAAGCCGATGTGCTGCAACACTATGCCCGCTATGAAGAAGCACTTGTGCTTGCCAGCGAAGCCCGCCGGCTCGACGACACACATGATCGGCGGATGTATCTGACCACCATTCTTGGCGAACTTGATCGCGACAGCGAAGCGCTAAAAATATTGCGTCAGGGCCATCTCGAGCGGCCCAATGACCCCTACATGCTCAACACGCTCGGTTACTTTCTAATCTCCCACACAGATCGCTATGAGGAAGGCTACCGGCTGCTTGGCCGCGCATCGAAACTCGCGCCGCGCAATGCCTATATCCGAGACAGTTTCGGCTGGGCGCGCTATAAGCTTGGACATATAGATTCAGCCGGACGCATCATTGAAAGTTCACGCGAGCTGCTGGCCCCGACACGTCATTGGGAAATCGAAGACCATTTGGGCGACATCTACTGGTATGAGGGCGACGAGGAAAAGGCCCGCGAAACCTGGAAGGCCGCCCTTGAAATCTACCCCCCCGTCCAGATCCGCGACGCCATCATGGCCAAGCTCGAAAATGGCCTCACCGAACCGGCACCCGAACGCCAACCCCTGCCCTCGCTCTCGCTCGATGGCGATGGCCGGCTGCCCGAACGCGACATTTAGGCGATGAAACAAAGCTGGAATGCGGTGACATGTAGAGGCAAAACGGACGTGTCGGCTCGGCGGGCACGCCAATATATTGACCCCACATTATGAGACTGTTCTTCCTCCTTTGTTCGGGCCTCGCACTCCTTGCCATTACCACATGTGGCGTCGGCCATATCCAGCAGGAATCAGCTGAACGCCGGTCCACCCAGTTCCAGCGTATACAGGATGGACGCGCTTATTCCGAATTCCTGCGCGGGCGTTACGCCGCCCTGACCAATGATCCCGAACAAGCGGCAAGCTTCTATGCCGCCGCCGCAAAAAGCGAACCCTATGACAAAGACCTGCTCGAACGCGCAACCTTTACGTCTCTAATCGCCGCCGATGTGCCAACCGCCATCCTCACCGCGCAGAACGCCCCCGAAGAAGCCCGCAGTGACACCGCCCTGCCAAAGCTTGTCCTCGCTGTTGATGCCATCTCTCATGGCCGGTCCCGACGCGCTGCCGCCTTGCTCGAACAAAGCACCAGAAGCCGGTTTAACAACCTCATCGCCAACAGCTTACGGGCGTGGGCGATCTATGATACCAACGGCCTCGAGGCGGGTCTCGAAGAATTGGAAGAACCCGCCTCGGATCTGCCCCTAATCGCCGGTCTGTCAGGGGTCACAAAAGGCATGATGGAGCTACGCGCAGGAGACAGGGACGCCGCTCTGGCAACCTTCGAAACCATGTGGAAAGACGGCTTCCGCCTCGCCAGTACAACCGACATGCAAGCGCGTTTGCTGGCCGCCAAAGGACAACGCGAAGATGCCATCGAGCTTCTGACAAAGTTTGGCACGCGCATCGGACAAAACGCCGCCATCGAATCCACACGCCGCGCCCTTATCGACGGGCAGACGCCTCAAATCGAAGGCTTTACCGTTCAGCATGGTAGCGCGATGTCGGTCTACACCGCCGCCGCCGCGCTTGCAGCCCAGACCGATAGCGATCTGGCTGGCGTCTATTTCGCGCTCGCCCTGCACTTGGACAATGACTTGCACGTCGCGCGCACGCTTTGGGCCGATAGACTTGATGATGCTGACCGCCGCGACAAAGCCATCAGCATCTTGCAAGACGTGCCGGAAAGCTCTGTCTTCTATTCCACGGCGCGCGGACAACTCGCATGGGCGTTGCGCCGACAAGGCCACAATGAGGAAGCTCTGCAGACCGCATCGGACGCCCTTGCAACCACCGCCGACCGCAACCTCAAAATCCAGCTTGGCGATCTCTTCCGGTCCCTCGGTGATCTCGAACAGGCCGAGCAGGTATTTACTGAAATCATTGATCAGGACATGAGCGCAGGCAAGAAAGACTGGCGGCTTTACTATGCGCGCGGCGCCATTCGCGAGAAGCGTGACAATTGGACGAACGCCGAACAGGATCTGCTGATCGCGCTCGATCTTGCCCCGCGCCAGCCCGCCTTGCTCAACTATCTCGGCTATTCGTGGATTGACCGGGGCGAACAGCTTGAGCGCAGCCTCGACATGATCCAGACCGCCGTAGATCTGCGCCCCAATGCCGGATTTATCGTCGATAGTCTGGGCTGGGCCCATTACCGGCTAGGGGACTTTGAAAAAGCAACCGAACACCTGGAACGCGCTGTCTACCTGTCACCCGGTGACGCCACGCTCAACGACCATCTGGGCGACGCATACTGGCAGGTCGGCCGACGCACCGAAGCAAAGTTCCAGTGGGCCCGTGTGTTGCGGATCGACCCTGACTATGAACATGCCGAAACCGTTCTGGAAAAACTCGAAGACGGCCTCGCGCAAACCGATGGACACATGGTGCAGACCGGCACGCCAAGATAGGCTATCGGTTACGCCGAGCCTTGTCCTCAACAGAAACCCGGGACCCTCCATGCTGATTACGCTTGCCCCTGCCAAGATCAACCTGACCCTCCATGTCGGGCCCGTCCAGCCGAACGGGCACCATAAGCTTGATAGTCTTCTAGTATTCGCCGACGCCGCCGCCGCTGACCGGATCACCGTGGAAGAAGCCGACAGTTTGCAATTTGCCGTCATCGGCCCGTTCGCAGACCAATGCGGTGAGCTGAATGACAATCTCATCTTCAAAGCCGCTTACGCCCTGCAAACCGTCTTGCAAACAGATAAGAGCGCACGCATTACGCTGGTCAAGCATTTACCTGTCGCCGCTGGCATGGGTGGCGGATCGGCAGATGCCGGGGCCACCTTGCGCCTGCTCAACCAGCTCTGGGGCGGGCCGGAGAGTTTTGAGCATTTGATCAGCCTTGGCAGCCAGCTTGGCGGCGATGTGCCCGCTTGCATCCTCTCCCAAACCCTGATCATGCGCGGCGAAGGCGAACGGCTCACCCCCGCCAGATT
>CALLCD010000043.1 GCA_938049795.1 uncultured Hyphomonadaceae bacterium
TCGCTGGCGGCGCACGGCATGAAAGCGGGGGCACATCTTGTGTTCGAGATCGGCTATGATCAGGATGAGGCGGTGCGGGGGCTGATGGCACAGGCCGGATTTACGCAAATTGACGGCGCGCGCGATCTTGGCGGGAACACCCGCGTCGTGTATGGCGTCCAGCCCGGCCCCACCGCCTAACTGCATTGCGCAAATTAAATGCTTGGCGTGGCGATCAAGGCGATGTACAGTCAGCATGTGTTTTGAGGACGGCTGGTGATTAGCCCCAAAATACAATCGCTCCTTCATTTCGGACTGGGACTACCAAACGGAAGAGAAGTGATTTTGAGGTGTTCGCGGGGCGGACACATAGATCGGACCAAGGGAATAACCGATGAAGCGCCAACGTGGACGCGGTCGCCGATCAGGCGGCGGTAACAACAACCCGAACAAGCATTTCGAGAGCAATGGGCCGGACGTCAAGATTCGCGGCTCTGCCCAGCAAATACTGGACAAATATCTGCAATATGCCCGTGACGCCCAGACCTCTGGCGACCGGGTCAATGCCGAGAATTATCTCCAGCATGCCGAACATTATTTGCGGCTGATTGCGACCATGCAGCCAAAAGATAAACCGAAAGACACCCAGCAGGACCAGAAATCCGGCGATCAGGCGCAAGCCGACGCGACCAATGCTGAAAATTCCGGCGAAACCAGTGCGGATTCGTCGAAAAATCAGCGTGCAGACGGCGAAAAAGGCGAACGCGGTGAGCGTGGCAGACGCCGACAGCGGCCCAATAAATCGCGCGATCAGATAGAAAACGCGGGTGAAACTGGCCCATCTGAGGCTGAAACCGTCTCCGAAACGGCGCAAACCTCTGGCAGCGGCGCAGACCCAGTCGAAGCGGTTGAGGCACAGGCGGAAGACGCCCCCGCGCCCAAACCGCGCCGCAGGTCCACACGCAAGCCGAAAGTGGCCGCTGAAACGACAGGCAGCGAAGAGCCGCAGGACGGGATTATGAAAACCCTCTCGCGTGGCCGCAAACCCAAAGCGGCAAGCGCCACCGAAGAGACCCCTGCACCGGCGTCGGAAACAACTGAATAGTCAGACAGAATAAGCGAGCCCGCTCTGCTCAACTGTCGCCGTTTGGGGGCAGGGCGATTCGGAACACGGTGCCGTCCGGTCCGGTCTGATCGAGGCTGACATCGCCGCCCATCGCCTGCATCAGTTCGCGGGCAATGGCGAGGCCAAGCCCTGTGCCGCCTTTGGAATTGCTTCCGGCAAACGGCTTGAACACATTCTCGCGCGCATTGTCGGGCAAGCCAGGGCCATTATCGCGGCAGAGAAGATTATTCTCTTCCAACTGAATCGAGATCTCGCCGCCCTGCGCCCGTGCTTTTGCGGTGGCTTGCGCGGCATTGCGCACCAGATTGACGATAACGCGGTGGAGGTGATCGGCGTCGATGCGCGCTTTTGCGTCCTCGGGTAGCGCATTGTTGAGCTTGAGCGCCGGATAGGGAGCCATCGCCTCACGCGCAGCTTCAGCAATCGTATCCCGCAGATTGGCCAGCTCCATTTTCGGTTCGGGCGGTTTGGCTTTGCCATATTGCAGCGTGTCTTCGGTCAGATTGATCGCACGCTCGAGCACGCGTTCGAGCCGTGGTGCGGCGCGCTGGACGCGGGGGTCATCGGATTTGGCCAAGCCTTCGGAGACAAGCTGCGCGGCGGCGAGGGAATTGCGCAAATCATGATTGATCTTGGCGACCGCCTCGCCCAGTTCGGCGAGCCTTTCGCGTTGGCGGAACGCGTCGGAAACCTCGCGTTCCATTTCCGCCAGCGCGTTCTGAGCACGCCCGATCTCGTCTGTGCGGTCGGTCAGAGTGCGCGGGGCACGCGGGGCGCCCGGGTCCTCGTGAAAATTGATAATCGAGGCGGTCACCACTCGCATCGGCCGCACCACCATGCCGACAAGGACCAGATACACAAATATCCCCGCCGTAATCGAAATGATCAGCGACAAGCCGATGATCCGGCGGCTGAAATCAGCCAATTCTCTGGCAAGCGGCAGTTCGGAAATCAGAACTTCGATCCGGGCATCGGGATCATTGCTGACATCGCGGACAATCAGCACCGCGTCTTCGGGCGCAAACAGCAGGTTCACCATATGGCCCGCGCGGGTCAGCCACGGTTCATTGGTCCGGTCTGCCGTGTGCATTGTGGTGGCCGGATCAAGCGGCGAAGACAGAAGCAATCGCCGCATATCGGGCCGGATTTCGGACACGGCCAGCACTTCGGCATTGGCGAGCAGATCAGCCGAGAGCTCTTCGGACACTTGCCGCTCGGACGAGGCATCGAGCGCGAGCGCAGCAATGCGGGCGGCCTGAACGCGCTCATCTATCCAATTGTCACGGAAATTGACCGCCGAAGGGATAAAGATCAAGAGTTCCACCAGCAGGATCACGCCGATGGTGACCACCAAGAGGCGGACCAGTAGGCTGTCGCGCCAGAGGGACGAATTTGTTTCTGATGCGGGTCCGGAAACAAGGGTGGTTTTCATGCCGGTTGACGTAAATCAGCGCCTTTAATGACGCAAGCCCACCCACCATCTTATCGCTTTGCTCGAGAAGAACCGGCCGCCAAAATGTTCTGAGCCCGAGATCGCCCGTTTGACCGCTTCGGCGCGGGTCGGATAGGGCGACATATGCTTAATCAAGCCGCCCGGCGGTAAGCCGTTTGCCATCGCCACCGAGACAATTTGCAGCAGATCGCCCGCCCCTTCGCCAAGAATGGACGCGCCAAGAATTTTCTTGCCCATCCAGATAATCTTCACCTCGCCATCGGTCTTGCGCTCGGCGATGGCGCGGTCATTCTCGTCAAAAGCAAAGCGCCCGACGGCGACCTTATCGCCAAACTGCTCGCGCGCCTCGGCTTCGGTCAGGCCAAGCTGGGCAATTTCAGGCTGCATATAGGTGACAGAGGGCAGGGCCTCGGCGTCGGCATTAACGCGCGGCAGACCCATAATCGCCGCGCGGGTAAAGATCGACGCATGCATGCCCGCAACATGGGTGAACTGCGCCTTGCCGGTCGCGTCGCCCAGTGCCCAGACGCGCTTATTGGAGACAGATTGCAGCGTCTTTTTGACGACGACATTCCCGCGTTCGGTTTGGACGCCCGCTTTCTCAACATCGAGCCCATCAAGGAAAGTGCGCCGTCCGGCCGCGACCAGTACATGTGTGCCTTGAATGTCATGGCTGTGCCCGTCTATGGATTCGGTGTGGACCGTGATCTGGCCCTCGGCGCCGGAGACTTTGGTCGCCTTGTCATGTTCGAGAATGTGGAGGCCCTCTTTGCGCAAAGCGTCGAGCGCAGTGGCGGCATGGTCTTTGTCGGCGCGGGCGAGGGCGCGGCCCATTTCGATCACGGTCACCTCCGAGCCAAGCCGCTGGAAGGCTTGCGCCATTTCAATGCCAATCGGGCCGCCGCCAATGACGATGAGCTTTTTCGGGAAATCGGGCGTTGTGAAAATACTGTGATTGGTCAGATAAGGGACATCGGCGAGCCCCGGAATCGGCGGAATGAAGGCGGTCGAGCCGGTCGCGATGACAAAGCGTTTGGCCGTGACGCGGGTTGAGTCGGACTCGACCGTTTTCTCGTCGGTAAAGCGCGCAAATTCGGAAATGACAATCGTGCCGAAGCTCTCGAACCGTTCGACGCTGTCCACGGGCGCAATATGGTCGATCACGCCCTGAACATGCGCGCGGACTTTCTGCCAATCGACTTTGGGTTCAGCGTCGATGCTGACGCCATATTTCTCGGTGCCGCGCATATCATTGGCCGCTTTGGCCGCGGCAAGCAGGGCTTTGGACGGCACACAGCCGTGGTTCAGGCAATCCCCGCCCATCGCTGCGCCTTCGAACAGGACGGTTTTGAGCCCGAGATTGGCTGAGGCATAGGCGGTTGAAAGCCCGGCCGAGCCTGCGCCGATAATGCAGATATCGGCTTTGATGTCGCGTTTGTTTGTCATGGGGTCTGATCCGGTCTTACGCTAAAAAGATGCGGCGGCGCATGGATATGACCGCCGCCTCTTTATGTTAGGTTGGAGGATGGCTTAGTCGGCCACGGGCACGCTCGGGGTTTTCTTGAAAAACTTCTTATACGCCACGGGGATAAGCGAGACGACAAAGAGCGCAACAAAGGCAGGCGCGACTTTGGCGATCAGGCCACCAATGAACGCGTCGGCACTGTCGAGGGAGACGCTCGGGTCGCGGATGATCTCTGCGGCGGAGGCACCAATCCAGCTATAGGCGAGCGTGCCGGGCATGATGCCGAAAAATGTGGTCGGCAGATAATTGCGGAATTTTGCGCCGAGCAAGGAGGGCGCAATATTGGCGACGGCAAACGGGACGGCCGGAACCAGCCGTAGTATAACGAGATAAAGTACCGGCGCTTCATTATATTCCTTTTCCATCTTGGCCAGAAACGGGCCAGCAATGCCCCGAAGTGTCTCGCCAAGCGAGGTTTTGGCCACAAGGAAAAGTACCGACGCGCCCAGCGTTGCGCCGAAAACGGTGGCAAGGGCGCCATAGAGCGGAATGCCGAAGGTCAGCCCGAAAATTGCGCCGCCCGCAATGGTCAGGAAGCTGGCCGGCACCATAAATGCCGTACAGGCAGCATAAATCAGCGTGAAGCCAAGGAAAACGAGCAGGAAGTTCGCCGCAATCTGGGCATCAACAGCACCGATATTGGCGCGAATGGATTCCAGCGTCAGCAATTCATGCCAACCTTGAGACAGGGCAAAGCCGAGCCCCGCAAGCAGGACAATGAAGGGCGCAAAGCTTTTGAGATGGTCGCCAAGCGTTTTCGGTTTCTTGGTGTCGTCGGTCATGGGCGTATTCATATTCACAGACATGCTGATTGTCCTTTAATACTAGGGTCACATTTGCGTGAGGGGGTCAGTTGGTGTCGTTGAGCGACCAGTCATATTCGTAGGATTTGATGTCTGGTCTGGCATTGATCTGGGCGGCAAGCTCCGGCTCGGCATATTCGAGCAAATGCGCGATGATATTGGCTTCGCTGCGGCCGAAATCTTCCTTGAACCATTTATAAATGGTCGAGACTTCAAGCCGTCCGTCGCGCCGGATCGAGACCCCGCGCGGATGATTGATATAGGCGCGCGCCGCTTCGGTGAGGTCTTCTTCGAGCGTTGCGACCTCCCAGGCCGACGCTTTCAAATTCGGGCAACCATAAGACGCGCAATTGACCGCATAATGGGTGCGCGGCTCGCTCCACTCGGCGCGCAGGACTTCATGCTCGATGTCATTGAGCGAAATGTCGGTGCCATTGGCGGTGACGAAAATCTTCTTCCACGGGCCAAACAAAGTGGTTTTGATCGTACGGGTCGGGTATTTGCTGATAATGTACTGCACCGTTCCGGCATTATAGAGGTTGACCCAAGCGACATATTGCTCGGCGCGGGGCAGGGAGGAAATGTCGAGCGTGGCAAAGCTTGCGACATAGGCGTCAAGCGCGGCATTGTCCGCCGCATTGGCCTTCAGCGCGCCATAGTCGAACCGATTGACGCCATCAGGCGACGGGCTGACATATTTGCCCAAAAGGGCCGACCACGCACTGTGGAAGCTTGCCTCGGACACCGATGCGGCCTCGATAGCGGGGGTTTGAGCGGCCGCCTCAGATACGAGCGGGCCTGCCATAAAGCAGGGCGCGGCAAGGGCGATCAGAGCGAGCGAAGAGAGAAGCTGTTTGCGCATGTAGGGGCTTTCAGAATTTGAACACGTATCAGGTTTATAGCAGGCCATCCGTGAATTTGCGCATAACGGATGTTGTCATGGCGGTAAAAGGGATGTGAGCGAGGCGGGATCGGGCGTGATCATGGGCGCGGCTTGGTATCGGGCGGCAGGTGCCGGGGAGGCTAATGAGCGCGGGGCGAAGAGTGCTTGACGGAGGGGCGCGGGCGCTGTATCGACGCGCTTTGATTTTCAACAGTTCAAGCCAAGGCCCGTTCCATGAAACGTACTTTCCAGCCAAGCCGCCTCAAACGCGCTCGTCGTCACGGGTTTCGCTCGCGCATGTCCGACAAAAATGGCCGCCGGGTGCTTGCCCGTCGCCGTGCCAAGGGCCGTAAGCGCATTTCTGCATAATGGAACGGGGCTTTGCCCCCGACCTGTCTGGTGGAGAGACACCGGCTCCAACTGTGGTGCGACTGACCGCTCGACCGCAGTTTCTTTTTGTGCGCGGCGGGGTCAGTGTCCGCAAGAAATCTCTGGTCGTTCAAGCGCGCAGGCGCAATAAGGCAGAGCTTGAAAAGATCGCGGGCGACGAGATCGGGGAAGGATTTACCGCAACGAAAAAGATCGGCAATGCCGTCATCCGCAATCGCGCAAAACGTCGTTTGCGGGCGGGCGCGCAGCGTCTCTTGCCGGTTCTGGGGCGCACGGGTGTCGATTATGTTTTTATTGCCCGCCAGAACACAGGCACAGTTGAATGGACCCGTTTGCTTGACGATATGGAAACGGCGCTGGTAAGCCTCGGCGCACGGTTCGCAGATGAAGAGACGGTTACGGGGTAGCCCACGGTGTTTCGCGCTTTGGCGCGCGGTGGTCAAATTTGGATAGAGTTTTATGGAACAACAAGATCAGCGCAATTTCATCCTGTTCCTGGTGATCGCCGTGGTGTTCATGATGGGCTATCAGATGTTCATCGTCGAGCCGCAAGTGGCCGAACGCGAAGCGGCTGAGCAGCAGGCCCAGATCGAGCAGGAAGAAGCCGAGCGGATCGCGCCCTCGGTCCCGCTTGCGCCAACCGTAGAAGCCGCGCTGGGGCAGGACACGCGGCTGGCGTTCGACAGTCCCTCACTCGACGGCACGATCCGGCTGCGCGGCGCGGTGATTGATGACCTGAACCTGAAGCAATACTACCAGACCATTGACCGGCAAGCCGAGGTTCGGCTGCTCCGGCCCGAAGCGGCGGAATTTGGCTATTATGGCGGCTGGAACTGGCTGACGGAGGAAGGCACCCAGCTCACGGGTTTTGAGGACACATGGACGCTGACAAACGGCAATCGGCTAACCCCGACCACGCCGGTCACTTTGCAGATCGAAACCGGCGGTGTGCGCATTTCGCGTGAGATCAGTCTTGACGAGAACTTCATGTTCACCATGACCGACACGCTGACCAATCTGGGCACCACGCCGCGCCGCCTACGCGCTTATGGGGCGATCCGGCGGCATGGAGATGACGGCGATTTTCTGGAGGCGACAACACCCGGCGCTAATCGTGATCGCGGGCTGGTCCATTTGGGCATTGTCGGCATTCTCAATGGCAAGCTTGAAAAGCTGAATTTCAAAAAGATCAAAAAAGGCGAGGACGTCTCCGCGGCCAGCAACGAAGGCGGCTGGATTGGCCTGACCGACAAATACTGGCTCGGCGCGCTGGTCCCCCAACAGGATCAGGCGTTTACCGCAAAGTCCGAATACCGCGTCCGCGTGGCGGACGCCTTCACCGAAGTGCGCACAGTGGGCACCGAACTGATGGTTGCGCCCGGCTCGAGCATTACCGCGACCAATCAATTGTTCGCCGGTGCCAAATCGGTCAATGTGTTGCGCAATTATCAGGACACGCTCGGGATTGACCGATTTGATGACGCGATTGACTGGGGCCTGTTATATTTTCTGACCAAGCCGTTTTTCTCGGCCCTGTCATGGCTTGCCGCCAAGCTGGGCTCCTTCGGCCTTGGCATTCTGGCCTTTGTGGTGATCATCAAGATCATCATGTTCCCGCTCTATAACAAATCCTATGCGGCGATGGCGCAGATGAAGCTGTTGGCCGAGCCGATGAAGGATATACAGGAACGCTTTGCCGCCGATCCGCAGCGCAAGCAGCAGGAGATCATGAAGCTCTATAAGGAGAAAAAGGCAAACCCGCTGGCGGGATGTCTGCCGATCCTGTTTACGATCCCGGTCTTCTTTGCGCTCTATAAGGTTCTGTTTGTTACGATCGAGATGCGCCATGACAGTTTTGCCTGGCTGACCGATCTCTCCGCGCCGGACCCGACCGCAATTGGCAATCTGTTCGGCCTGTTGCCGTTCGCTGCAGAAAGCGTGAAGTCCATCCCGCTGCTCGGCTTTATCATCGGCATCGGCATCCTGCCCATCCTTTATGGGTTTACCATGTTCATCCTGCAAAATGTCTCGACCCCGCCGGCTGATCCGATGCAAAGACGGATCATCATGATGTTGCCGCTTGTGTTTACGTTCGTCTTCGGCGGACTGGCGAGCGGGTTGGTGCTTTACTGGGTGTGGAACAATATTCTCTCCATCGGGCAGCAATATTACATCATGCGCAAAAATGGTGTGGAGACACAGGTGGACACGTTCTTGGCCAAACGGTTTGGCAAGAAAAAAGCCGAGGGCGGGGGCGAGGCGTGACCTCCTCTGTTCCGGCGCCGCCTGCAACGACGCCGCTGTTCGGGCCCGATGCGCTCGAAGCGGGGCGGCTTTTGTGCGCAGGGCCGGTCGCGTTTGCGCTTGGGTGCGCCCAGCTGTCGCAATTGCCTGCAGGCGACAGGCCCGAAATGGCGTTTGCCGGACGGTCTAATGTCGGCAAATCCTCGCTTGTGAATGCGCTTTTGGGGCGGAACAAGCTGGCGCGGTCTTCGGCAGAACCAGGCCGGACGCGGGAGCTGAACTATTTCGATCTGGGCGAAGGCGCCGCATGGCTCGTCGATTTGCCCGGCTATGGCTATGCCAAAGTCTCCAAAACCCAGGCCCAAGCCTGGATGAAGCTGACGCGGTCCTATTTGCGAGGCCGCGCGCCGCTCAAACGTGTGTTTCTGCTGATTGACGGCCGGCGCGGACCCATGCCGCCCGATGCGGATATGATGGACATGCTCGACGGCTCGGCTGTGCCGTATCAGATCGTGCTGACCAAGGCCGACAAGCTCAAACGCAGCGAAGGCGAGGCAATCATTGCCAAGACCGCCGCAGCCCTCAAAAAACGCCCCGCCGCACATCCGCATATCCATTTCACCTCCTCCGAGAAGGGGACGGGCCTTGCCGAATTACGGGCCGAGATTGCCGCTTTGGTCTAGCGGGCAAATGCGATAGACAAGCGCGATGACAGATAATATCTCCCTTGAAGCGGCCCAGCATACCGCCTTCACTCTGGCCGAAGCGCTGCCCTATATCCAACGCTATGCCGGGGAAACGCTGGTCGTAAAATTTGGCGGGCATGCGATGGTCGATGATGATCTGTCGGCCCGTTTTGCGCGCGATATTGTTCTGCTCAAACATTTGGGGCTGCATCCGGTCGTCGTCCACGGCGGTGGTCCGCAAATCGGCAAATTGCTCGAACGGCTGGGCATGGTGTCCAAATTCGAAGACGGGCTGCGGGTCACCGATGAGGCGACGATGGAAGTGGTCGAAATGGTCCTGTCGGGCGCGATCAACAAGACGATTGTGCGGGCGATCAATATGGCCGGCGGCAAAGCGGTTGGCGTGTCAGGCTCGGACGCCAATTTGCTCCGCGCGCGCAAGGCCACGAAAATGCGCAAACAGAGCGACAGCCAGATCGAACAATTGATTGATCTTGGCTTTGTCGGCGAACCGGACGGGGTCGACCCTTCGCTCCTGCACACGCTGGCAGCGGGCACCGATGGCTTTATTCCGGTCGTGGCGCCTGTGGGTGTGGGCGAGGACGGCGCGCGCTATAATATCAATGCCGACAGTGCCGCAGGCGCGCTCGCCGCAGCGCTGGAGACCCGTCGCTTACTGCTTTTGACCGATGTGGCGGGCGTCAAAGACAAACAGGGCAACATCCTGCGCCGGATAGACCGCGCCGATATTGCCGGACTGATCGAGGATGGCACAGCTGCGGGCGGCATGATCCCGAAGCTTGAAACCGCAGCCAAGGCCGTATTAGATGGCGTGGGGGCAAGTGTCATTCTGGATGGGCGAGCGCCCCATGCCTTGCTTATGGAGTTATTTACCGAACATGGCGCTGGTACGCTTATTTCTTAGTCTTGCCCTTTTTGGCGCTGCGATGTCTGGCTGGCTTGGCAAGTCTGCCGAGGCCCAGAGCCCGCGCGGCTGGTCGGTCTGCAACCACACAAGCTATGTCATACAGGTCGCGAGCGGTCGTCCTGAAGGCTCTGGCACCGTGGTCGAAGGCTGGACCAAGATCCGTCCGGGCGGTTGCGAAGTGCTGTTGCCAGCGCCGCTCTTGCCGGGCGCGCATTATCTTTATGCCGAAACATCTGACGCCCATCGCGGCGGCAAACGCGTCTGGGGCGGGGATGAAAATCTCTGCGTTGAAGGCGAGGTCAGTTTTGCCATTGAAAGCCTGCCAGATTGTAATGTGATGGGGCTTGATGTGCGCCGCTTCCGCCCCGTTCTGGTCGAGAGCCGGACGCGCTGGAGCACGACGATCCGCGAGACCAACAAATATACGCTCGACAGGGCCAGCGCCGCCGGTGTGCAACGCCTGATGGCGGATGCGGGCGTGTTTGCGGGCGCAATAGACGGCAATCGGGGCGCGCGCACAGGGGCGGCGGTGCGCGGCTTCTTGCGCGAGCGCGGGCTTGATCCGGAGACCAATGACCGTGATCTGATTGATATTCTCGAGCAATTGGCGCTCGACAGGGCGCGCAATGTCGGTCTGACCGTTTGCAACCGGACGGATGGACGGGTCTGGACCGCGGCCGGGCGACGCAATGGCGATGGCTGGGAGAGCCGTGGCTGGTGGCTGCTCGAAGCGGGCGGGTGCGCACGGGTCGTCGATGAGCCACTTTTGCAGACCGAACATTTTGTCTATGGCGAACTGGAAACCGAAAATCCCGAGAAAGTGCGCAAGCTTGTTCGCGGCTCGGATACGTTCTGCATTGGCCGGTCGAAATTCGTCATCCCCGGACGCGACAATTGCGCCGCTTCGGCCTATCGCTCTGAGCTTTTCGTGGCGACAGAGATCCCGCGCGACGGAAAATTGGTGTTCGAACTTTTTGAACGCGATTTTGGACCCGTAGATGTCGATTAGTCCGCGCGTCCGCCTCGCAGACCGGCGCGATTGGGTGTTTGATCTCGACAATACGCTCTATCCGGCGGGCTGTAATCTGTTCGCCCAGATTGACGCGAAGATGACGCGCTTTGTCGCCGATCACCTCGGACTGCCTGATACGCAAGCGCGGGCGCTGCAAAAACAGTATTATTTCGATCATGGCACCACGCTGAGCGGGATGATGACCCACCACAATGTCGATCCGGCGGCCTTCTTGCGCTTCGTCCATGACATCGACCATTCGCCCTTGCCGGTCAGCCCGCAATTGCGCGCAGCGATCAAGGCGCTGCCGGGGCGCAAATTCGTACTCACCAATGGCTCCATCGGTCATGCCGAGGGCGTCACCAAAGCCATGCAGATCGACGATGTGTTTGACGGCATGTTCGGCATTGAGGAAATGGATTATCAGCCAAAGCCCGCGCGCTCGGCCTATGACAAATTCCTCTCCACATTCGGGATTGATCCGCATGGCGCTGTATTCTTTGAAGATCTCGCGCGCAATCTCGAGCCTGCCTATGAGATGGGCTTTGCGACCGTGCTGGTCACCTCCGAGATTGACTGGAGTCATGAGCCAAAAGGCGCGCGGCCTGCGGGGCCAGACAGCCCGCCTGCGCCCTATGTCGATCATGTCACCGGCGATCTGACGGCCTTTCTCCAAGGCGCGCTGGCAACAAAAACCTAGCTACCAATCGGCCTGAAGATCAGCGAGGTGCCATTAATGCAATGGAGGACTTGCGTTTCGACATAGAGGATATGGCCGAGATGGCTCCCGCAGCGGCGGCAATGGGCTTCGATATGGCCCTGATCAACGCCGGTCAGCACCGCATTGTCATAACTGTGATGGAAGAACACCCAGCCTTGCGGAAGGATAATTTTTTCCGAGGAGGAATAGATCGGCAGCTCGCACCCTTTGCAGGCATAAGTGCCATTGCGCGTCTCGGTGGCGAGCGGGCTTGAATGACGCGGCTCGGTGCCGCCTTCGCGCAATATGGCGTATTCGTGTTCGCTCAGTCGGGCGCGCCACTCGGCCTCAGTGCGCTGGACCTCATAACGCAGGCCCGAAGCACTGGTGATCGACATGCTCGCAGGTGGCGCATCGGAAAGCGGCGAGGGCCCCGATGGCTGGGCAGGGTTTTGAGCCGGGCTTGAAAGTCCGGGAAAAGTGATCTGGTCACAGCCCGCAAGCGCGCCCAGGCCCATAACGGTCCCGAACCGGAGAATATGCCGCCGTGATATATGTTTGCCCATTCTGGACCTCTTCTTACTGAGGTTTAAAGTCTAGCATGGCTTTGGGACCATACAAGAATTTGCAGCGGTCAAATCCTCGCGAGGTCTTGCCTTGGCGGCGATATGCTTGTTTAAGCCTCGCTTAAAAACCAGCCTTCAGACATGTTTGGATCCTCCATTATGACCGCCAATCTTGCCCCGATTATTGACGCCGCGTGGGACAATCGCGCCGAGCTTTCCGCCAGCACCCAAGGCGAGGTCCGCGAGGCCGTGACCGAAACGCTCGCGCTTTTGGATACAGGCAAGGCGCGGGTCGCAGAGCCCGACGGCAAGGGCGGCTGGCAGGTCAATCAATGGCTCAAAAAGGCCGTGCTTTTATCGTTCCGGCTGAATGAAAATGCGCTGATCACTGGCGGTCCGGGCGCAGGCGGGACGTGGTATGACAAAGTGCCGTCGAAATTTGAAGGCTGGAGCGAGGCCGACTTCAAAGCGGCAGGGCTTCGCGCGGTTCCGCCCGCAACCGTCCGGCGCGGCTCCTATATTGCGTCGGGCGTCGTGTTGATGCCGAGCTATGTCAATCTTGGCGCCTATGTGGACGAAGGCACCATGGTCGATACGTGGGGCTCTATCGGCTCATGTGCGCAGATCGGCAAGAATTGCCACATCTCCGCAGGCACAGGCATTGGCGGCGTGCTCGAACCCTTGCAAGCCAATCCGACCATAATCGAGGACAATTGTTTTATCGGCGCGCGTTCGGAAGTTGTCGAAGGCGTCATTGTCCGCGAAGGCTCGGTTCTGGCGATGGGCGTGTTCATCAGCCAATCAACCAAAATCCTCAATCGGGCGACCGGCGAGATCAGCTTTGGCGAAGTGCCGCCCTATTCGGTCGTGGTGCCGGGCATGTTGCCGAGCAAGGATGGCAGCCATAGCCTTGCCGCAGCGGTCATTGTGAAAACAGTGGACGCGCAGACCCGCTCGAAAACCGGCGTCAACGAGCTCTTGCGCGACTAGGCGGCTTTGCCCTTGGGGCGGCAATAGAAATTCTGGCCAAATCAACGCAATTGCCGTATGGGCTGTGCTTGATTTTTTTGCGACGGGCAGGGGGCGAATATGGCACTCAGGCATTTTCTGGATTTATGGCAAATGGACGCGGCGGATTTGCGCCGCATTCTCGACGATGCGCAGGCGACCAAGCGCGCGCGCGAAGGCTGGCCCAAGGGCCAGGTGGATGCCGATGCGCCGCTGGCCGGGCATACGCTGGCGATGATTTTCGAGAAAAGCTCGACGCGGACCCGCTACAGTTTCGACATGGCGATGCGCCAGCTTGGCGGCTCTGCGATTGTCACGTCGGCAGGCGATATGCAGCTTGGGCGCGGCGAGAGCATTCATGATACGGCGGTCGTTCTGTCCAATTATGTCGATGCGGTGATGATCCGCGCGAACCAGCATTCCGATGTTGAAGCCTTTGCCGAGGCGGCGTCTGTGCCGGTGATTAACGGGCTGACCGACCGCTCCCATCCATGCCAGATTATTGCCGATCTGATGACGCTGGAAGAACATGGGCTGGAATTGCCAAACACGCGGATTGCCTGGGTTGGCGACGGCAACAATGTTTGCGCGAGCTTTATTCATGCGGCGGCGAAGTTTAACTACTCCTTGGCCATCGGCACCCCGTTCCGCTATGCGCCCGACGAGGAAGATGTTGATCTTGCCATCGAAATGGGCGCGAATATCGAGCTTTATGACAGTGCCGAAGAGGCGGTCGCGGGCGCGGATGTTGTCGTCACGGACACCTTTGTTTCAATGGGCGACAGCGATGCGGATGCGCGGCTGAGCGATCTGGAAGATTTTGCGGTCACCGTCGAACTGATGGAATTGGCGCGGCCTGACGCGGTGTTCCTGCATTGCTTGCCGGCGCACCGGGACGAGGAAGTGGACGCGGAGGTTATTGACGGGCCGACCTCGCTCGTCTTCGAGGAGGCGGAAAACCGGCTTCATGCGCAGAAGGCTATTTTGAAATGGTGCCTTGAGGAATAGGGCAGGCGGGCTTATCTAGCGCGCTCACGCTTTTATCCCTTCCGCCTTCAATATGGATTTGACGAAATGACAGACACGCGCGCGCAAGATGATCTGGTCGCCAATTTCCAGATTGAAGCCAAGCCCGTTCGCGGACGCATTGCGCGGCTTGGGGCAGGATCGCTTGCGCCGATACTCGACCGGCATGACTATCCGACAGAGCTTGCGCGACTGCTGGGTGAAGCTGTGACGCTGGCGGCATTGGTCGGCTCCTCGCTGAAGTTTGAAGGACGGCTTTTGGTACAGGCCGAAGGCAGCGGCGCGGTGTCGCTCTTGGTTGGTGAGTATCGCACGGGCGGTGCGGTGCGCGGTTATGCCCGCTATGACAAAGCTTTGTGGGACAATCTTGAGCGGATCAACAAAGGCGGCCGCCCGCACATGCCGCAGCTTTTTGGCTCGGGCGCGCTGGCGCTGATCATGATTCAGGATGACCGCCCGACACAGCCCTATCAGGGCGTTGTTCCGCTTGTGCGCGGGTCGCTGGCGGCGTGTGCGGAGGATTATTTCGCCCAGTCCGAACAGATCCCCACCAAAGTCGCTTTGTCCGTGGCTGAACATTCCGTGGGCGGCGGAAAGCCGCACTGGCGCTCTGGCGGCATGCTGGTGCAGAAGATTGCCGGCGATCAGGCGCGCGGGGACACAGAAGATGACTGGAACGCCGCGCGCGCGATTTTCGCGACCCTCACGGATGGTGAGCTTGCCGACCCTGACCTCTCC